>JBILSK010000335.1:0-3641 GCA_044372165.1 Burkholderiaceae bacterium
CCGAGCGGTTGAAGAGCCTGGGCGTGAAGCCGAGTCGCACCATGCCGCCTCAGCTGCGCGAGGCTGCCCTGCCGGACGGCGATGACACGTCGGCTTCAGAAGCACTGCCGCTGCAACCGCCTCGAAGGCCGGACTGAAAGGCGAACTGAGCGGCGAACTGAGCGTTCAAGCCCGAGGGATCACGCCTCAGACGTCCGCCGCAAACACGATGCGCCCGCCACTCATCGCGGCCTCGCCCGATCCGGTGAGCACATCGAAATCGACGGTCTCGCCCCCGCCCTCGATCGCGAGCAGGCGAATGCTGATCGTGTCACGCGGCGACACCGGTCGACGAAACTGCCCTTGCAGCACGCGCATGCGCCGCAGTCCCTGCGGGCCATGCACGGCCTCGGCCACCGCCTTGGCGGCCAACGCCCAGGTGGCCGTGCCATGCAGCAGAATGCCGCCCAGTCCGGCGGCCTTGGCCACGCGCTCTTCGGTGTGGATCGGGTTCCAGATCCGTGCGCATTCGGTGTAGACATGCGGAAAACCCGGATCGATGAAGACCGGAAAGGTCTGCAGCGCAGTACTTTCCAGGGGGCGCGTCGGTGCCGGCTCGAGGGTCTCGCCAAAGCGCTCGCCGTGCGCCAGCGACACCCCGCGAAACATCGTGCCCGAGTGACTGTCGACCAGCAGCGCGCCGCTGGCCTTGTCGCAGGTCTCGTAGCGCGTGACCAGATAGGTGCCCGCCGAAGTCCGGCGCATGTGCACCACGCGCGAGGTGGTCAGCACATCCATGCCGGGACGAAAGGGCGCAATGAAGGCCGAATGCTGCCAGGCGTGAACCCCCATGCGCAGCTCCTCGGGCCTCATCCCCAGCCCCGATCGCGAGCGCAGCACCACCTCCCACTCCGGACAGACGCAGAACATCGGCACCACGAAGGCCCCCTCGCTTCTTGAGTCATCGAGATAGAGCGAGTCAGTCAGACCCAGGCCAGCCGCATAGGACAGCAGCCATCGGGTATCGATGTGTTGCTCGATGACGGTGGGCACATTCAGGGCATCGGGATTGATGGGCATCTCAGGTCTCGCCGTGGCGTCGAAGTGTGCTGCCATGATCGCATCGAGACGCTCGGAGCGGCGTCCACACTCACTCGATTCCGGTCTGCCCTGCCCGTTGCCCCAATTGCCTTCGCCCCTCAGAATCGCGGCACCGTCCAGCGATCCGAGTCGAGTCCTGCTCATGAACGACACCTCCACTTCTGCGCGCCTGAGCCCCCGTGACGGCCGCCTGGCCGGCAAGATCGTCTTCGTGTCCGGCGCCGGTTCGGTGGGTCCGGGCTGGGGCAATGGTCGAGCCATCTCGGTGCTCTTTGCCGAGGAGGGCGCCAGCATCTTCGGCGTGGACCGCGCGCTCGAACACATGACCGAAACTGCCCGATGCATTGAGGGCAATGGCGGCACCTTCGTCGCCAGCACCTGCGATGCCACGGAAAGCGACTCGATTGCCGCAGCGGTCGCGCGCTGCATCGAACGCTTCGGGCGCATCGATGTGCTGGTGAACAACGTCGGCGGCTCGGCCAAGGGCGGGCCCATCGAGATGGATGAATCGGTCTTTGACGCCCAGGTCGACCAGAACCTGAAGAGCGTGTTTCTCACCTGCAAGCACGTGCTGCCGCACATGCTGGCGCAGGGCTCGGGGTCCATCGTCAATCTGTCGTCGACCTCGGGCATCCGCTGGACCGGCTCGGCCCAGGTGGCCTACGCGGCCACCAAGGCCGGCGTGATCCAGTTCTCGAAAGTACTGGCCGTGCAATACGCGGGAAAGAGTATCCGCGTGAACAGCGTCGTACCGGGCCAGCTGCACACGCCCATGGTCGAAGTGCGCCTGGCCGGCCAGCGCACCGGCGGCGATGTCGGTGAACTGCTGCGCCAGCGGCAGTCGCGCATTCCCCTGCCCTTCATGGGCGATGGCCGCGACACCGCGCACGCCGCGCTGTTTCTGGCCAGTGACGAGTCCCGCTTCGTCACCGGCACTGAAATCCTCGTCGATGGCGGCATGTCGGCGCGCTGCGACTGATCACCCGCAGCGCTCACGCTTGCAGCCTGGTCCGACACGGCGCCGGAAGGCTATGTCCATCTCGAGCTCGCTCAGCCCGAGCCGCTGGGCAAGGTCGTGCCGCGGGCACTCGAGCATGCCTTTGCGGCCAGGCTGACCGCAGGCGTGTCACCGCGCGGTACTGCCTCATCCCAAAGAAGGTCACGTGATGCACTTGAGGCCCTCCGACGGCCCCGAATGTGTGCAAATTCCTGTTACTTCGGTCTGGCGCGCAGTGTACTCACCCCATATTCATGTGAGTACTGGTCTGTGCCATGGCATCCCTTCTTCGAACCCTTGCCCTGAACGCGCTGAACCTGCCGTTCTACCTGCAACACCGCCAGCACCTGCGCGGGTTCAGGGCGACCGTCGGGTACTGGCCGAACATCACGCTGCCGCGCCGCTATCACGAGTCGCTGCTGTGGAGAAAGCTCTTCGACGCCAATCCACTGTTCGTGACCTTCTGCGACAAGCTTGCCACCAAGGACTTTGTCGCCACTCGTGACGCGACGATTCCCGTGCCGCGCACGCTGTGGTCCACCCCCGCCTTCAGCGCCGCACAGGGCCTGCCGATCGGATCGAACATGGTGGTCAAGGCGAATCACGGCTGCGACTTCAACGACATGCCCTCTGACGCACCGGACGAGCCTGCCCGCATCGAGGCCCTGGCGCGTCGCTGGCTGGCCGTCGACTGGTCGCTGTTCGCCATGGAAGCCGCCTACGCGAAAGTGCCGCGACGCCTCTTTGCCGAAGAAAAGCTGCCGGTCGAACACCCGCTGGGGCTGATCGACATCAACGTGCGTTGCTGTGACGGCCAGGCTGTGCTGCTGTCGGTGATTCTGTGCAACAAGACGCCGAACGCGCAGGTGGCCTACTTCGACACCGAAGGACGGCAACTGGACCTGGGCTTGAAGGCGGCGCCCCACTTCGGACAGCTGGAGGCTGGCTTCACGCTCCCGGACTGCTGGCGCGATGCCGTGCGCCACGCCGAAGTGCTCAGTCGCGGCATCGACTATGCGCGCTTCGACTTCCTGAGCGACTGGAAGCAGGTGTGGGCTGGCGAGATCACGGTCTATCCGTCTGCAGGCCTGTCCCTGGCCTCGCCGGCTGACGAGATCGGCTACGACACGGTGATCGCCGACGCCTGGGACCTGCGCAAGAGCTGGTTCCTGAGCGCGCCCCAGCGAGGTTGGAAGCGCGTCTACGCCCGCATGCTCCAACGCGCCCTGAATGCGCGGGCTGCAGCGGCACGGCGTCCCGCGCAGCTCGGTGCGCCCGCGCCGCGGGCACGCTGGCTCGGCCTGCCCGCCCGGCGCACCGATCGCGTCAGTTCACCGTCGCGCCGGACTCCTTGACCACCTTGCCCCACCGAACGATCTCGGCACGGATGAAGGCATCGGCTTCGGCAGGGGTCGAGCCGACGATGTCATAACCCAGCGCTTCGATCTTCTCGCGTGTCTCGGGCGCTCGCATGGCGCGCACCAGTTCGGCATGCAGCTTCTGCACGATCGCAGGCGGCGTGTTGGCTGCAGCGAGCACCGAGTACCAGACCGAGACATCGAAG
>JBILSK010000336.1:0-3638 GCA_044372165.1 Burkholderiaceae bacterium
GCAGTGCGTGCCGCACCTGGGCGCGGGCGCCAAGGAACTCTATGTGTTCCAGCGCACGCCCTCGTCAGTCGATGTCCGCAACGATCGCCCGACCGATCCCGAGTGGGTCAAGAGCCTCAAGCCGGGCTGGCAGCGCGAGCGCATCGCCAACTTCACTGCGGTGATTTCCGGTGCGCCCTTCGACACGGACCTGGTCAATGACGGCTGGACCGACCTGATCGGCAACATCCTGCTGGCGGCCCGCAAGAAGGCGTTTGCTGGTGAGACGGTGGCGGACGAGGCCGAGCTGATCCAGATGGCCGACTACAAGAAGATGGAGCGCGTGCGGGCCCGCTGCGACGCCGTGGTCAAGGACACAGCCACCGCCGACGCGCTCAAGCCCTGGTACAACCAGTTCTGCAAGCGCCCCTGCTTCCATGACCAGTACCTGCAGACTTTCAACCTGCCCGGGGTGCACCTGGTGGACACCGCCGGCCAGGGCGTCGAGCGCGTCACCGAGAAGGGCGTGGTGGTCAATGGCAAGGAATACGAACTCGATTGCCTGATCTACGGCACGGGTTTCGAGGTCGGCACCAATTTCATGCGCCGCCTGGGCTTCGATGTAACCGGCCGCCATGGCACGACGCTTGCCGACAAGTGGAATGGCGGCGCCCAGACCTACCACGGCCTGTTCACGCGCGATTTTCCCAACATGTTCGTGGTGACCACCCAGCACTCCGGGCAGAGCGCGAACTTCCAGCACATGCTCGACGAGCAGTCGCATCACATCGCGCACATCCTCAAGACCATGCGGGATCGCGGCCTGACCCTGGTCGAGACCTCCGAGCAGGCCGAGCGGGACTGGACCGAGACCATCGTGCAGCTGTCGCGCGCGCGCCAGCCCTTCCTGAACGAGTGCACGCCCGGCTACTACAACAACGAGGGTCAGCCGAACGAGTTCACTGCGCGCAATTCGCCGTACTGGCGGGGCCCGATGGCCTTCCTTCGCATCTGGGAGAAATGGCGCAAGGAAGGCTCGATGGCGGGGCTGGAGCTGTCCTGACCTGACAGAGACTGCGCCCGCGCGGTCCCGGTTCGCCCAGCGACCGGACCCATCCCTGCGGGGGTGCGTCCGGTCGTATCATGTCGGCCACCGGCAGCGGCTGCGCCCGCCTGCCCTATCGCCTGGCTCATTGCACCGGAACCCGCGCGCTGCGCTGAGGCTCCGGGCCCTTCGGAGACAACGCATGACACGATCCCCCCGCTCGGTTCGCACCGCGCTCAAGTCCGCCTGTGCCCTCACCCTTGCCCTGGTCGCGGCCAGCCCGGTGTGGGCCGTCTTTCCCGAAAAGCCGCTGAAGATCGTGAGCGGCTTTGCCGCCGGCGGCGGCAGCGACACCATCGCGCGCATCATCGCGGATGCGGTCGCGCCCCTCATCGGCCAGCGCGTGATCGTGGAGAACGTCACCGGCGTCAATGGTGTGATCGGCGCCGAACGCGTGGCCCGCGGCCAGGCCGATGGCCATACGCTGTTCCAGTGCCCGATGAGCACGCTGGCGATCACACCGCAACTGGTGGGTGCGACCCTGCCCCTGGATCCGGGCGTCGAGTTGCTGCCGGTAGTGAATCTGGCGCTGTCGTCCTACGGCCTGGTGGTGGCGGCGAACAGCCCGTTCAAATCGGTGAACGACATCATCGCGGCTGCCCGCGCGCGACCGGGGCAGCTGACCTTTGCGAGCCCCGGTCAGGGCTCGGCGCAGCACCTCTCGGGCGAACTGCTCAAGCGCCTGGCCAAGGTCGACATGCAGCACGTGCCTTATCGCGGCGCGGCACCGGCCAGCATCGACCTGATCGCCGGGCGCATCGATTTCATGTTCGGCAATCTGAGCGATGTGGCCCGCCAGGTCCAGGCCGGGCAGCTGCGCCTGATCGGCCAGGGCGACCCTGCCCGGGCGCCCGCCTTCCCGGATCTGCCGCGCATCGCCGACACCGTGCCCGGCTTCGAGGTGACCGGCTGGTTCGGTCTGTGCGGCCCCAAGGCCATGCCCGCCGAGGCGGTGAAAGCCTGGGATGAAGCCGTGCGCCGTGCCCTGCAGGATCCGGCCTTGATCAAGCGTCTGCAGGACGCGGGCTACACGCCCCTCTACGAAGGCCCTGCACCCTTTGCGACCCGGCTGGACAGTGACCGCAAGCGCTGGAAGGAAGTGATCCAGGCCAGCAAGGTCTCGGCCCAATGATGCGAAGGACTGTCATGAGAAACGCATGCATCGCGCCCGTCGCACGCTGCCTGGACAGGCTGGCAAGCCGAGGCCGGGCCGGCCTGATCGGTCTGCTGGTTGGCGTGATCGGAGCCCTGGCCCTGCCGTCAGCCCAAGCCCAGGGCGCAAGCGGCTGGCCGTCGCGACCGATCAAGCTGATCATCCCCTTTCCGCCCGGTGGGGCCACCGACATCATCGGTCGCGCGGTGGCCGAACGACTGCAGATCGCGCTGGGTCAGAACGTCGTGGTGGAGAACCGGGCCGGCGCGTCCGGCAACATCGGCATGGGCGAGGCGGTGCGCTCGCCAGCCGATGGTTACACCCTGGTGCTGGGGTCGGCGCAGACCCTGACCATCAATCCGCAGCTCTTCGGCAATCTGCCCTTTGATCCGCAGAAGGGGCTCGCCCCCATCGTCGTGGTGGCCTCGGTGCCCAATGTGCTGGTGGTGTCCAAGGCGCTCCCCGTTCGCACCCCCCAGGACCTGGTTGCCCTGGCGAAAGAGCGGGTCGGCAAGCTCACCTATGGGTCGTCCAGCATCGGCGGCTCGCCGCACCTGTCAGCCGAACTCTTCAAGTACATGACCGGCAGCTTCATCGTCCATGTCCCCTATCGCGGCAGTGCGCCGGCCCTGCAGGACCTGCTGGGCGGGCAGATCGACCTCATGTTCGACAACCTGCCCGCCGCCTTGCCGCAGATTCGCGCGGGCGGCATCCGGGCGGTCGCGGTCACCACCCTCACCCGCTCGGCCGCCCTGCCGGATGTGCCCACGCTCGATGAATCCGGCCTCAAGGGCTTCGATTCGCAGGGCTGGTTTGCGCTGCTCGCCCCGCGCGGCACACCCGCCCCCATCCTGGATCGCCTCAATGCCGAGGTGAACAAGGCGCTGGCCGGCCCCGAGCTGCGGGATAGGCTGCAGCGCGCCGGGGCCGATCCGGTCGGTGGCTCCATCGACGCCTTCCAGAAGCGCATCCAGGCCGAGACCGAGCGCTGGGGCAAGGTCATCCGATTCGCCGGCATCAAGGCCGAATGAGCGTCGGACCACGCCGCGTCGACGTCTGCAACGGCGACGCGGACGGGCTGTGCGCCGTGCTGCAATGGCGCCTGCACGCGCCCGCCCCCAGCACGCTGGTGACCGGCTTGAAGCGGGACATCGAGCTGCTGCGGCAGGTCGATCCCGGCACCGCGGACGAGGTCCTGGTGTGCGATGTCTCCATGCTGCGCAACCATGCCGCCCTGCTGCGGCTGCTGGCCGGCGGGGCCACCGTGCGCTGGTTCGATCACCATGTGGCGCCGAACCCGCTGCCGGCCTCGCCTGCGCTGCAGGCGCACCTGGATTTCGATCGTGATGCCTGCTCGAGCCTGCTGGTCGATCGCTTCCTGAACGGACAGTTTCGCGCTTG
>JBILSK010000338.1:0-3635 GCA_044372165.1 Burkholderiaceae bacterium
AACTTCTGGCGCACCGGCGGCTTTGGCCCCTGGATGGTCACCGCCGACGAAATCCCCTTTGGCACCGTGATGACGCTGCTTGCCCGCCTGAATGGCCAGGAAATGCAGCGCGCCACCACGCAGATGATGATCCACTCGATCGCCCGGCAGATCGCCTACGCCTCGACGGTTGCGCCGCTGCAAGCCGGTGATCTGATCGTGACCGGCACGCCCGGTGGCGTGGGTGCCCGGCGCACCCCGCCGGTGTGGATGAAGGCGGGCGACATCATCGAGGTCGAGATCGACAAGGTGGGGGTGCTGCGCAACGCGATCGTCGACGAGCGCTGAGTGCACCCTGCCGTCCGGTTCGCTCGACCCCGCACCCCGCCCCCCGCGCCATGAATGCACCGTCCGACCTGCTTCGCCCCGACCCCTGGGATGTGGCGATCATCGGCTATGGCCCGGCAGGCGTCACGCTGGCCAATCTGCTGGCGCAACGCGGACTGGACGTGCTGGTGCTCGAGCGCGATGCCGAACCCTACCGTCTGCCGCGAGCGATCTCCTTCGACGCCGAATGCATGCGCGTGTTCCAGACGGTCGGGGTCGCCCGGGAACTCGAGCCTCACGTGCACCCCGGGCCGGGCATGCGCTTTCTGAATGCAGCCGGGCAGCTGCTCATCGAGTGGCGCCGACCGGACGGCCCGGGCCCGCAAGGCTGGCATTCAAGCTACCGATTCTTTCAGCCCGGCCTGGAGGCGACACTACGAGATCGTCTCACTCGTTACGACCGAGTCGATGTGCGCCTGCGCCATGAGGTGTTCGCCATCGAACCGGATCCCGACGGCGTTCGATTGCGTCTGGAAGACCTGAATCGGGGTCGGCTGCTGCAGGCACGGGCCCGCTGGGTCGTCGGATGCGATGGCGCGCGCTCGACGGTTCGCCGGTTCATGGGCACCGAACTCGACGATCTCCAGTCGCACGAACGCTGGCTGGTGGTCGATGTCATGCTCACTCGGGAGCGTCCTGACCTGGGTGATTTCAGCATCCAGTATTGCGAGCCCGAGCGTCCCTGCACCTACGTGCGCGGCCCGGGCATGCGGCGCCGCTGGGAGCTCATGGTCATGCCCGGAGAAGACCCCGCCGAATTGACGCGCCCCGAGGTGCTGTGGCGCCTGCTGTCACGCTGGGTCACGCCCGAAGACGGCGTGCTCGAACGTCCTGCGAGCTACACCTTCCACTCGGTGGTCGCGCGGGGCTGGCGTCATGGACGTCTGTTGATCGCCGGCGATGCCGCCCACCAGACGCCACCGTTCCTGGGTCAGGGCATGTGCGCGGGCATCCGCGATGCCGCCAATCTGGCCTGGAAGCTCGATGAGGTGATCCGCCGGCGCGCGCCCGCATCACTGCTGGACACCTACGAGAGCGAACGATTGCCTCATGTTCGAGAATTCATCGAGACCGCCGTGCGTCTGGGCCGAGTGATCCAGGCGACCGACCCGCAGGCGGTCCGTGAACGGGACGCGGACCTGGCCGCCCATCCGATGCGCTTCACGGTGCCGCAACCGCGTCTGGGGCCAGGCGCCCATGACAACGATGGCCCGGCCGGCCTGATCGGTGAGCAGCCCACGATGGGCGATGGCACCTTGCTCGACGACCGGGTTGGCTACCACTGGGCGCTCCTGGCCCATCCTGCGCTGGCCGCACAGGCCCAGGCCCTGGCGGGTGATCGTGCGGTCGTCATCGAAGCCGAAGCCGGGCCCAGCGCAGACTGGCTGGAGCGTCTGGGTGTTCGCGCTGTGCTGCTGCGTCCGGATCGCCATGTCGCCGGGGTCGCCGAGGAACCAGGGGGACTGGCTGGGCTCGCCGCCCGATATCTGGCCGCGACCCAGGCTGCGCACGTCAACCTGGGCCCACGCCCTGAGCACAGACGGTTGACAAACCCCCGCCGGCCCGACTAGGCTTGAAAGATGCGTCGCGACAGCTTGTCCAACGAGTCCCTGATTACGTCCCTGCTGCTACTAGGCACGGGCCGGGGTCTCCGGCTGTCCGTGGCGGGCTGAAGCCCCCTCACCGACACGCTACCCCGGCCCACCCTGACCCCGACCGAAGCGCGGGGCGAAGGGAGGCCAGCCGACCGAGCGCTGCGCTCATCAGGCCCTCTTTCATCGCTCCCTGGTCCGGTCGCACCGAACCCTCATCTTCCTGGAGCGCTGAATCATGATGAAGTCCCCCGTCGGCAAGTACCGCCCCTTCCCGGCCATCGACCTGCCTGATCGCCAGTGGCCCTCGCGCACCATCGATGCGCCGCCGCGCTGGCTGTCGACCGACCTGCGTGATGGCAATCAGGCGCTGTTCGAGCCCATGGACACGTCGCGCAAGCTGCGCATGTTCGAGACCCTGGTGAAGATCGGCGTGAAGGAAATCGAGGTCGGTTTCCCGGCTGCCTCGCAGACCGACTTCGACTTTGTGCGACACATCATCGAGCAGGGCCTGGTCCCCGATGATGTGACGATCAGCGTGCTGACCCAGGCCCGCGAAGAGCTTATCGTGCGCTCGATCGAATCGCTCGAGGGCGCCAAGCGCGCCACCGTGCACCTGTACAACGCGACCGCGCCGGTGTTTCGCCGCATCGTCTTCAACATGTCGCAGGAAGAATGCCTGCAGCTGGCCGTCGACATGACCCGCGTGGTCAAGCATGAACTGGCCAAGCGTCCGGGCACGATCTGGGGCTTCGAGTACAGCCCCGAGGTGTTCTCGACCACCGAATTGCCGTTTGCCCGCGATGTCTGCGTGGCCGTCATGAAGGAATGGGGTGCGACGCCGCAACGTCAGGTGATCCTGAACCTGCCGGCCACGGTGGAATCGGCCACGCCCAACATCTACGCCGACCAGATCGAGTGGATGTGCCGCAATCTGCCCAACCGCGAATCGGCCGTCATCTCCCTGCACCCGCACAATGACCGGGGTACCGCGGTCGCGGCCGCCGAGCTCGGCGTGATGGCCGGCGGCGACCGGATCGAAGGTTGCCTCTTTGGCAACGGCGAGCGCACAGGCAACGTCGACCTGGTCACCCTGGCGCTCAATCTGTATTCGCAGGGCATCGACCCGGGGCTGGACTTCTCGGACATCAACGAGGTGGCCCGGGTGGTCGAGCACTGCAACCAGTTGCCGATTCACCCGCGCCATCCGTATGTGGGCGACCTGGTCTTCACCGCGTTCTCGGGATCGCACCAGGACGCCATCAAGAAGGGATTTGCCGCCCAGCAGCCGGACGCGCTGTGGGAAGTGCCCTATCTGCCGGTGGACCCGGCAGACCTTGGCCGGACCTATGAATCGGTCATCCGGGTCAACAGCCAATCGGGCAAGGGCGGCATCTCCTTCCTGCTCGAGCGCCATCACGGCCTGGTGATGCCGCGTCGTCTGCAGGTCGAGTTCAGCTCGCTCGTGCAGCAACACACCGACGAGCACGGCACCGAAGTCAACGCGGACGATCTCTGGCAGCTCTTCGAGAAAGCCTATCTCGATGACTCCATGCGGATTCGCCTGATGTCGCACCAGATGGTCGGCAATGACGCGGGCCATCAGATCGACCTCACCGTGGCGATCGACGGCGTGACCCACGTGCTTCACGGTGAGGGCAATGGCCCGATCGACGC
>JBILSK010000337.1:0-3635 GCA_044372165.1 Burkholderiaceae bacterium
CCTTCGGGCAGCGATACCACGAGGCCCGCCAGTGCCGGGCTCACGGTGATCTGACAGGACAGGCGGGAATTCGGCTGCGTGACCGCGGCGAATCCGAGCATGCTCTTTTCCATGTCGGTCTGGGCCCCGGTCCTGGCCAGCCAGTCGCCTTCCACATAGACGTGACAGGTGGCGCAGGCGCACTCGCCGCCACAATCGGCATCGATGCCGGGCACGTTGTGATCGGTCGCAGCCCGCATCAGCGAGAGGCCATCGGTGGCCTCGACGTCGTGACGGGTGCCGTTGTGCTCGATGAAAGTGACTTTGGTCATCTTCGGATTCCGTGTGAGGAAAAAAGTGGGACGCGGGAAATCGGTTGATCGGCGCGGGGCAGCTCAGGTGGCCGCTGCGACGGGAATGTCCTTGACGACGATGCTCGTGTCGGCGATGCGAGCGGGGTCCAGCACTGGTCTGGCCCCCACCCACTGGCGGGCCGCGACGAACTCGCCCGGGGAATTCACGCCCTCGAGCGCCTGCAGTCGGGACTCGGCATCCAGGTGAAAGACCGCGAACTTGCCGCTGGCCGGATCGCCGCGCACGACACGCTGTGCGACATCGATCGGCAAGCCTACGATCTGCAGTCGCACATCGTACTGGTCCGACCAGAACCAGGGCACGTCCGATTTCACAGCCGGTTTGCCGCACAAATCGGCCGCTGCCTGGCGAGCCTGCTCGAGCGCGTTGGGCACGCTTTCCAGGCGCATCGTGATGCCGTAGCGCGGAATCGGACGCTGGGTGCAATCGCCGATCGCGTAGATGTCGGGGTCCGAGGTGCGGCACTGCTCATCGACCACGATGCCGTTCTTGCAGACCAGGCCCGCCTCGATCGCCAGCGATTCCCTGGCCAGCGCGCCAATGCCCACGACCGCCACATCGCAGGGCAGCACGCTGCCATCGGCCAGGCGCACCCCGCTGACCACGCCCTCGGACACCGCGAAACCGCTGACCGAGGCGCCCAGTCGGAACTCGACGCCATGCTCACGATGGCAGCGCTCGAAGAAGGCCGACAGCGTGTCGCTGGCCACCCGAGCCAGCAGGCGCTGCTCGCGCTCGACCACCGTGACCGAGGCACCCAGCGCACGCGCCGAGGCTGCAACTTCCAGTCCGACGTAGCCGCCGCCCACCACCACCAGACGCACACCGGGAGCCAGGCGGCTCTTGATGCGCTCCGCGTCGGCGGCCGTACGCAACTCGAGGATGCCCTGTGCCTCTGCGCCCGGCACCGTCAGGGCGCGCAGTTGCGACCCGGTGGCCAGGACGAGCTTGGTCCAGCCGATCAGCTCACCCGACTCGAGCCTCACCTGACGTGCGGCGCGGTCGATCGCGACCACGCGCGTGGACAGCCGCAGGTCGATCTGTTTGTCGGCGTAGAAAGCGAGCGGGCGCAGCAGCAGATCGTCCGAGCTCGCCTCGCCCTTGAGCCAGGCCTTGGACAGCGGTGGACGCTGATAGGGTGCGAGCGGCTCCTCGCCGATCACTGTCACTGTCCCGGCATGACCGGCCTGACGCAGCGCGGCCGCCATCGAGCCGCCCGCATGTCCTGCCCCCACAATCACCACACCTGCCGTCGTCACGCTTGCTCCGTCTTCTTGCTGAATGTTCGCTGGCTTGCCCGGACGCGCCGGGATCAACCCGGGATGCGCACCGGCAGCGACTTGTAGCCGTGCACGAAGCACGAGGGCACGAACTCGGGTTCGCCCACGACCTCGACCCGCGGATGACGCTTCAGCAGTTCCTCCCAGAGGATCTGCAGCTGCATCTCGGCCAGGCGATTGCCCACGCAGCGGTGGATACCGAAGCCGAAGCTCAGGTGCTGACGGACCCGCGGGCGATCGATGATGAAGCGATCCGCGTTCTCGATCACCTCTTCATCGCGGTTGCCCGAGATGTACCACATCGCCACCTTGTCGCCCTTGCGGATCGTGCGCCCACCGAGCTCGACATCGCGGGTCGCCGTGCGACGCATGTGTGCCAGTGGCGTCTGGTAGCGAATGATCTCCGACACAGCGCCGGGGATCAGCTCGCGGTTGTTGCGCAGCTTGTCGTATTGATCCGGGTTGCGGTTCATGAACAGCATGCCGCCGGAAATCGAATTGCGCGTGGTGTCGTTGCCACCCACGATCAGCAGGACCAGGTTGCCGAGGAACTCGAGCGGCGACATGTCGCGTGTGGCCGGTGCGTGCGCCATCATCGAGATCAGGTCGGCGCGCGGCTCGGCATTGACCCGGTCATTCCACAGTCCGGTGAAGTACTGCAGGCACTTGCCCAATTCCTGCTCGCGGTTCTTCCAGACTTCCGGGTGTCCAGGGGGCGGGATGGCTGTGGCGACATCGGACCAGTGAGTGAGCAGTCGACGGTCTTCGAAGGGGAAATCGAACAGCGTGGCGAGCATCTGGGTGGTGAGCTCGATCGAGACCTTGTCGACCCAGTCGAAGGTCTCGCCCACCGGCAGGCTTTCGATGATGGCGATGGCCCGCGAGCGGATCGTGGCCTCGAGCCGGGCCAGATTGGCAGGCGCCACGATCGGGCTCACCGCCTTGCGCTGCTCGTCGTGCTTGGGCGGGTCCATCGAGATGAAGTTCGGACGGATCGGCTGCTCGGCGGGAATCTTGAACAGCGTGATGCCACCCAGATAGGCGTCTGACGAGAACGCCTCGTGATTGGTGTCCACGGACACGATGTCCTTGAACTTGGTGATCGACCAGAAGTCGCCGTGCACGCCCCCTTCCTTGAAGTGGACCGGTTCGTCGCGCCGCAGGCGGGCCAGGAAAGGCCAGACGGTGTCGGTGCGAAAGAGTTCGCCATCGGACAGATCGATGTCCTGCAGGGGAATGGACTCGGCGAGGGCTTGCGCTTCGGCCGGCGAGCGTGCGTTCATGCGATATCTCCTGATGATTCGCGCGGCGCGCGATCAGCCGACGATGATTCGGCGTGTGCATCGATTGTCGCCCAGTCGCGCCAAGCTGCAAAATCGGAACGCTACAAGGGTGACTGCTCGGTCATGGACGACCCGCTACACTTGCGGCCATGAATACACCCGCACCCACCTTGTTCGATCCCGTGCGCATCGGCGCGCTGGAATGTCCCAACCGCATCGTGATGGCACCGCTCACCCGCTGTCGCGCCCTGCCCGGCAGCCTTGCGCCCCACGCCCTGATCGGCGAGCACTACGCGCAGCGTGCCACCGCCGGCTTGATCGTGAGCGAGGCCACCCAGGTCGAACCCCGGGGTATCGGCTACATCGGTACGCCCGGCATCCACAGCGATGCCCAGCGCGAAGGCTGGAAGATCGTGGCCGACGCGGTGCACCAGGCCGGCGGACAGATCGTCGCCCAGTTGTGGCATGTGGGCGCGGTCTCGCATCCCGACCTGCAACCCGGCAACGAGCTGCCGATCTCCGCCTCGGCGGTGGTGGCTACCGGCACAGTGCACACCCAGAACGGCAAGCAGAACCGCGTGGCGCCGCGCGCGCTGAACGCCGACGAGATCCCTGGCCTGGTCGAGGCCTATCGCAAGGGGGCGCAAAACGCTCGGGACGCAGGCCTCGATGGGGTCGAAATCCACGGCGCGAACGGCTACCTGATCGAGCAGTTCAC
>JBILSK010000339.1:0-3627 GCA_044372165.1 Burkholderiaceae bacterium
CGAGGTGACCTCCAGGCTCATCTCGGTGGAGAAGCCCTTCACGATCGGGACCAGGAATTCATAGAAGGTGGCGGCCGCCTTGCGCTTGGCGGCGTCGCTTGAAGCATGCGCGTGGTCATACGCGGCGGCGGCCACATAACCCAGGGCACGCGCGCCCTCGGTCAATGCGCGCATGGTCATCAGCATGCGGCGCACATCCGGGTGACCAATGATGGCGATCGGACCAGACGAACCCTCGACCGCGCGGCTTTGCACCCGATCACGGGCGTACTGCACCGCCTTCTGATAGGCCCGCTCGGCCACGGCCACGCCCTGCATGCCCACCGCGAAGCGCGCGGCGTTCATCATCACGAACATGTACTCGAGACCGCGATTTTCCTCGCCGATCAACCAGCCGATCGCGCCGGCTGCCGACGCCCCGCCCGCCGGTGCTGCCACCGGAAACTTGCCGTCGCCGAACAGCAGCACGGCGGTCGGGCTGGCCTTGATGCCGAGCTTGTGTTCGACCGACGAACAGAACACGTCGTTGCGTGCGCCCAAGGTACCGTTTGCATCGACCAGGACCTTGGGCACGACGAACAGGGAGATGCCCTTGACGCCTTCCGGCGCGCCGGGCACTCGGGCCAGCACCAGGTGGACGATGTTGTCCGCCATGTCGTGCTCGCCGTAGGTGATGTAGATCTTCTGCCCGAAGATCCGATAACTGCCATCGGGCTGAGGTTCGGCCCGGGTACGCACCAGCGACAGATCCGACCCCGCCTGGGGTTCGGTCAGGTTCATGGTGCCGGTCCATTCGCCGCTCACCATGCGCGGAATGAACAGCTTCTGCTGGGCGCTGCTGCCGGCCGTCAGCAGCGCCTCGATCGCGCCGTCGGTGAGCAGCGGGCACAGCGCGAACGACAGGCTCGCGCTGTTGAGCATTTCGGTGCAGGCGATCGAGACCAGCTTGGGCAGCCCCTGGCCACCGAAGGCCTCAGGGTGCTGCACGCCCTGCCAGCCGCCCTGCGCGTAGGCTTGAAACGCTTGCTTGAAACCCGGCGTGGTGGTGACCACGCCGTTGGAGACACTCGATGGCTGCTGATCGCCGGTCCAGTTCAGCGGTGCAACCACTTCCCCGTTGAACTTCGCCGCTTCTTCGAGCACCGCCTCGACTGTGTCATCGGTGGCCTCGGCGAAGCCCGGAAGCTGACGAACCTGATCAATGCCCGCGAGTTCGCGGATGTTGAACAGCATGTCCTTGACCGGCGCCTGATAGCTCATCGTGTGTCTCCTTGGGGGCTCAGGATCAGATGCTGGACGACAGTTCAGGCACCGCCTGGAACAGATCGGCCACAAGTCCGTAATCCGCGACACCGAAGATCGGCGCCTCGGCATCCTTGTTGATCGCGACGATCACCTTGGAGTCCTTCATGCCGGCCAGGTGCTGGATGGCACCCGAAATGCCGACCGCCACATACAGCTGCGGCGCGACGATCTTGCCGGTCTGGCCGACCTGCCAGTCGTTCGGCGCGTAGCCGGCGTCGACTGCGGCGCGCGAGGCACCCATGGCGGCTCCCAGCTTGTCGGCGAGGGGCTCGAGCACCTTGAAGTTTTCGGCGCTGCCCATTCCCCGGCCACCCGAGACGACCATCTTGGCACCGGCCAGTTCGGGACGCTCGCTCTTGGCGACTTCGCGCTTCACGAAGGTCGACTTGCCAGCATCGGCCACAGCAGCAATCGATTCCACTGCAGCCGATCCACCGGTGGCTGCGGCATCGAAGGCGGTGGTCCGCACGGTCATGACCTTGATGGCGTCGGCGGACTGCACGGTGGCAATCGCGTTGCCGGCGTAGATCGGGCGCTGGAAGGTATCGGCCGATTCGATGGCGGTGACGTCGGAGATCTGCGCAACATCGAGCAGCGCCGCAATGCGCGGCGTCACGTTCTTGCCGAAGGCGGTCGCCGGGGCCAGGATGTGGGAGTACGAACCGGCCAGCGCCACCACCTGTGCGGCCAGCGATTCGGCCAGGCCTTCGCCCAGCTGGGGAGCATCGGCCTGCAGGACCTTGCTCACCCCTGCGATGCCCGCCGCCGCCTTGGCCGCTTCGCCGCAGTTGCTGCCCGCCACCAGGACGACGACGTCGCCGCCACAGCGGGTCGCCGCGGTCACGGCATTCAGCGTGCCGCCCTTGATGTGTGTGTTGTCGTGCTCGGCAATGACAAGTGCAGCCATCTCAGATCACCTTCGCTTCGTTCTTGAGTTTGTCGACCAGTGCCGCGACATCGGGCACCTTGATGCCGGCCTTGCGCCCGGCCGGTTCAGCCACCTTGAGCGTCTTCAGACGCGGCGAGACATCCACGCCGAGATCGGCGGGCTTGACCGTGTCCAGCTGCTTCTTCTTCGCCTTCATGATGTTCGGCAGCGTCACGTAACGCGGCTCGTTCAGGCGCAGGTCGGTGGTGATCACGGCCGGCAGGGACATCTTGAGGGTCTCCAGACCGCCGTCGACCTCGCGGATCACGGTGGCGCCGCCATCAGCCAGCTCGACCTTGGAGGCAAAGGTGGCCTGAGGCAGGTTGGCCAGCGCAGCCAGCATCTGGCCAGTCTGGTTCGCGTCATCGTCGATGGCCTGCTTGCCAACGATCACCAGACCAGGCTGTTCCTTGTCGATCAGCGCCTTGAGCAGCTTGGCCACGGCGAGCGGCTGCAGGTCGATGTCGGCACCAACCTCGACCAGGATGGCCCGGTCTGCACCGATGGCCATGGCCGTGCGCAGGGTTTCCTGGCAGGCCGTGACGCCGCAACTGACAGCGATCACTTCCGTGGCGACCCCTTTTTCCTTCAGGCGAACGGCTTCTTCGATAGCGATCTCGTCGAAGGGGTTCATGGACATCTTGACGTTGGCGATGTCAACGCCCGTGCCGTCGCTCTTGACGCGCACCTTGACGTTGTAGTCGACGACTCTCTTGACTGGCACCAGAATCTTCATGGGCTGCTCGGTTGTGGGATAAGCGTTACGGGATGACCCGGGATTATAAAACGAGAGCGGGGTTCAGCAGATCAAGGAGGGCCGTGTTGAAGGCCTCTGCCGCCTCGTGCTGCACCCAGTGCCCGGCGCCGTCGATGCGCACGAATCTCAAGCCGGGGCGCAGGCTGCGGTACAGGGCCTCGACCGCCAGCGTGTCGGGGCCGGTACCGGGGTCGGCGGTGGCGTCGAGACTGCCGTAGATGGCATCGAGCCGCCTCACCCTCACCTGCGGAATCAGGTCCCTGACCCGTGGTGTGCGGGCCATTTTCCTGCCGTTGTAGCGGCCGCGCTCGACGCTGCGGGCATGCAGGGCAATGGCCTGCGGATGCGGGTCAGGCGAGGCCACCATCAGCAGCTTGAGGTTCACCGCATGCATGGCCAGGCGAGCCTGGGGGTCGGGCTCCTTGCGCCAGATCTTCATGGCCAGCGGCTTGCGCGGCAACCCCAGCGACGCCGCGCCCACCAGCACGAGATGCCCGATGTGATCGGGCCGCATTGCCGCCACTTCCAGCCCGATCAGGGCACCGAAGGAAAAACCGGCCACATCGAACGAACCCGGCTCGGGGAAGTGCGCGAGCAGGCCTTCGGCCGTGGCCTGGGCGATCTCGTGAACTTCACC
>JBILSK010000340.1:0-3626 GCA_044372165.1 Burkholderiaceae bacterium
CTGCACCCGATCAAACTGTCCGCCTGGGATGTCACGACACATGAAGAGCGCCATCGTGATCACATCGATCTTCGCGCCGACCGAAGCGGTGCGCTTGTACTCCCGACGATCTGAACAGACGCTGATCGTCGTCGGCGATCGCAAGTCACCTGCAGACTGGTCCAGCGAGGGCGCCTGTTATCTCCCGCTCGGCTCGCCGCAGACTGCCGAGTTTCGGCTCAGCGCATCGCTGCCAGTCGATCACTATTGCCGCAAGATGCTCGGCTACCTTGTGGCCATGCAGCAGGGCGCGCAGGCTATCGTCGACACGGACGATGACAATCTTCCCCATGATCGATGGGGCTTCCCCGGATTCGACGGTGTGTTCGAGGGGGTGCGCTCCGACCTGGGCTTCGTCAACGTCTATCAGCTCTTCACCCGACAGAAGATCTGGCCGCGCGGATTGCCGCTTGATCTGATTCACACCGACTTCGGGCTGGATCGAGCCTTGTTCGAGACCGGATTTCGGGTGGGTGTCTGGCAGGGGCTGGCGGACGAGGATCCGGATGTCGATGCGATCTACCGACTGACCTGCAACGAGCCCTGCACCTTCGAGCGGCGTGCGCCGGTGGTGCTGGACACCGGCACCGTGAGCCCCTTCAACAGCCAGAACACGCTGTTTCGCAAGGAGCTCTTTGCCCTGCTGTATCTGCCGACCGCAGTGAGCTTTCGCTTTACCGACATCCTGCGCGGACTGGTGGCACAACCGATCATGTGGCGCCATGGTTTTCACCTCGGCTTCACCGATGCCACCGTGAGGCAGCTGCGCAATCCGCACGATTTCATGGCCGACTTCCGCTCCGAGCAGCCGATGTACCAGCACTGCGATGACATCGTCGAGCGCGTCGACGCAGCCCTCAGGTCGGGAGCGTCGATGGAGGACCATCTCTACGAAGCCTATCGAGCGCTGATCTCTGCCGGCATCGTGCCCGTCGAGGAAATGAAGCCCTTGCTCGACTGGCTCTATGACCTGCAACGGCTGCGCCACAGCGAGGTTGCAGTGCACCGGGCAACCGAACGCCGCCTGAGCGGTGTCCCTGCGCGATTGGACGAACCGCTCGAAGCCAAGGCCTGAGATGTCGAATCGAGTGGCCTTGATCTGTGGCGTCAGTGGCCAGGACGGGGCGTTGCTGGCCCGTTTTCTGCTGGACAAGGGCTACACGGTCGCGGGGACCTCGCGTGATGCCCAGCTGTCGAGCTTCTCCAATCTGGATGCGCTCGGCATCAGGCCGGATGTGCGCACCGTGTCGATGTCGCTTGATGACTTTCGCAGCGTGCTGATGACGCTCGATCGCGTGAAGCCCGACGAGATCTACAACCTGGCGGGCCAGAGCTCGGTGGGTCTGTCATTCGATGAGCCCGCCGTGACCCTGCAGAGTCATGTGATCGGCAGCCTGAATCTGCTCGAGGCGATGCGATTCATGGGCAGGGGAATGCGACTGTATTCCGCCGGGTCGGCCGAGTGCTTTGGCGACCTGGGCAGCCGCGCCGCCGACGAGCACACACCGTTTCGGCCGTGCAGCCCTTACGGGGTCGCCAAGGCTGCGGCGCACTGGCAGGCGATCAACTACCGCCAGGCCTATGGTCTGCATGTCTGCTCGGGCATTCTGTTCAATCACGAGTCGCCCTTGAGGCCGGCTCGATTCGTCACGCGCAAGGTGGTGGCCGCAGCGTGCCGGATTGCGCGGGGCTCTGGTGAAACCCTGTCGCTGGGCGACCTGTCGATTCGACGTGACTGGGGCTGGGCACCCGAATACGTCGATGCCATGTGGCGGATGCTGCAAGTCGATGTGCCCCAGGATTTCGTCATCGCCACAGGCGAGAGCGCGAGCCTGGAGGATTACGTGGCGGAGGTGTTTGCCTGTCTGGACCTGGATTGGCGGGCCCATGTGGTGCGCGACGACAGCCTGTTGCGTCCGTCCGAGATTCGCGAGAACCGGGGTGATCCCTGGCGCGCTGCCAAGGAGTTGGGCTGGCGGGCGCAGCGGCGCATGCCGCAGGTGGCCCGGGCCCTGGTGGAGTGCGAGCTGGGGGGCCGCTTCGACCCGGCTCCGCGGCAGGCCTGACTCCCCCGTCAGCGCCAGCGCGCCAGTCGGCGCTTGACCCTCGCCGGCAGGTTGCGCATCCAGGCCAGGGTGTCGAGTCGGCGCTGCCGTGCGGCGCGCCGCTGTGCATCGCGTGCCGCAGACTGGATGGCCCGGCGCAGCAGCGCGCCCTGGTCGAGCGGCGGTCGGTGCGGCCACTCGGCCAGCAGACTGGCCAGCTCGTCGATGAAAGCCAAGCGCCGGGCCTGCGCGTCGTAGGTCAATGCGTCGACCCGCGCGCGCAGGCCGATTCGAGCGCGTCGCGCGGGGTCCTCGGCCAACGCGCGCAGCCAGGCCGCCGCATGGTCGATGTCGGGTTCGGCCCAGTGGGATGCAATGCCGAGATCCTTGCTGCCGTAGCCCGGCGTGGCCGGGTCCACCGGCAGGATGTCCGCGCGGACCAGGCAGGCGTTGGTGTGATTCATGTAGGCCAGGTTGCCGGACCATGCCGTGGCAACGACGGGCCGCCCCAGGCGCATGAACTCCAGCGGGAACAGCCCGAAACCTTCGGAACGATGCAGGCTCAGGCCGACATCGCAACTGGCATAGAGCGTGAGCAGGTCTGATTCGGACAGCCGTCCACGCAGAATCCGGATGCGCGGGTCTGCCTTCGCAATCGATCGCAACCGGGTGAGCTCGGCGGGTTCCTCACCCGCCGCATGGGCAGAGGCATTCAGCTTGACCAGCAGGAGGCGCTGCGGGTCGTTCGGGAAGGCCCGTCTGAAGGCCTCGATGGCCCCGAACGGGTTCTTGCGGGCCATGCCACTGGCCGGCTCGAACCCCATGAACGCGATGAAGGCGTCTTCGGGCAATTGCAGCCGCGCCCGGTCGCCGGTGATGTGTGCCGGCAGGGCCAGGGGTTGCGGCGCATGCAGGATGGGCACGCCCGGCACCTGTCGCAGCAGTGTGTCGCGAATGAAGGGCGAGGCGGCCACCAGCACGTCGAAGGTCCTGAGCGCATCGATGATCGCGGCAGGGAAATCCGGCAATTCCCACCATACCAGGGCCGCCTGCAGCCGCCCCTCTCGACGCAGACCAGCGGGGGGGGAGGCGACGAAGGCTGGCAGCTCAGGCGCGCCCAGGACGACCAGATTCACGTTCTGATCCAGCGCCGCTGCGGTCTGCACGGTGCGCGAGTGCAGCGAGCGATCAAAGCCATCCCGTCCGCCATGGGCGGGAATGTCCAGCACACGCAGCTCGATGCCCGCTGCGTCCAGGGCATGCGCCAGCTGTCGCAGGGCGACACCCAGGCCCAGTGAGGCACTGGCATGGCCGATCAGGTTGATGCCGATGGGCTGCACAGCCCTGGCCGCCGAGCGGGGGGCCTCGGGCTCGGCATGCGATGGAAAGGGGCGGTCAAGAAGGGCGGTCATCGGGGGCTTGCGCCACGCTGGACACGGGCTCGGGTGAGCGAGGCCGTGTACGCGCGGTCGGGGGGCTCTAGCGAGGATTTCAATTATCCCCACCGGCTGCGAGCCGCCTATGGCCGCCCCACGAAAGGTG
>JBILSK010000017.1:0-11779 GCA_044372165.1 Burkholderiaceae bacterium
GTCGGCCATCTTCCTCATCTCATCGTCGGTGCGGTCCTGCACCGGATGCGGCACGAACACGTAGGCCGGATCGGTTCCCAATGCTTTCGCCTGGACGGCTGCGGCATCGATGAATTCCGTGGTGGCCACACCAACTGCCGGCACACCATTGGCTTCGAGATCTGCGAGGTCATGCGTACAGCACGACGTGCAGGAGCCTCAATCAGCCAGACCTTCGATCACCAGATTGACCTCGCCCAGCATCTGCTGGCGCAAGGGCAAGGGGGCGGGCTTGGCCACCGTCGGCTTCATGTAGCGCTTGACCGACACGCCGCGCTGCGACAGCAGAGCCTCCAGTCGGTCGAGGAACACATCGCCACGTGGCTTGGAAATGTCGAGCAGGCCCACGGTGAGCCCATCGAGGCGGTCCGGACGGACCAGCCTCTCGCGCGACGTCGGCGTGACTTCCGCCGTCGGATCGAGAATCACACTCATGATTTCACCTCCCGGGTGACAGGTAGAGACCCGGCGAATCCGCCGCCGGACCAGCCGGCAATGATGCCGGAGAACATGCCGGCACCACCGCCGGCACGAACGATGAACAGACCGCCTGGGCGGAACTTGTTGCGAGTCTTGCCGAGCACGGAGGCCGGCAGGCCTTCGTCGATGCCGCGCGCACCCCGCACGAGCTCTTCGCCGGGAATTTCGCACAGGCGATACAACTCCTCGAGCAGTCGAGCCTTGCTCCAGCCGGCCGCGCGGAAGGTGCGCTCATGCTCCGGGCAGACCACGACCATCGCGTCGCAGGCCGGCGCGAGCTTCACGTTGTGCACTGCCTTCAGCGATTCGGCCATGCTGCGCGCCAGGCTCTCGGGTTCGCGCGACTTCTGGTCGACGATGCCCTGCAGGCCGAAGCCGGCATAGACGGTGACCGCGGATACGCCGCGCGCCACCCCGAAGTCGGTCGACAGCGGCTCCCAGGACGAGCCCTCCTCGTCCTCGGCAAAGCAGTAGGTGTACTTGCCCGGGTTGCCCAGGGTGGCGCGATCCACTTCCTGGGGCCGCCCGCCCCCCACGTTGCGCACGATGAGTTGCAGCGCCCGGCCGATGGTCGCATTGGCACGGTTGCCCTGGCCGAGTGCGTTGCCGCGCGCATTCATCGAGATCTGTCGGCGAATCGGTCCGTTCACCACCAGCACCGGCCCCACGAACATGGTGGTCGCCAGCACGCCGTGCAGGCTGAACGCCGGATCGAGTGCGGCTTCGACAGCCGCCAGCACCACCGGCAGATAATCAGGCTTGCAGCCCGCCATCACCGCGTTGATGGCCACCTTCTCCACCGTCAGCGGCGCCAGATTGGGCGGGCACAGGCCGACCACTTCGTCCGGTCGCCGGGTCGTACCGGCCAGCATGCGCAGCACGCGCTGTTGCGTGGGCGGCACCACCGGCAGGCCATCGGTCCAGCCGCGCTCGTAGATGGCCTCGATCTCGTCCTCGTCCTCGCCGAATTCGACACGACGCGCATGCAGGCCGGTCTCGTCAAAGCGGATCAGCAGCTCCTCGAGCGTGCCAGGTTCCACGTTCAGGGCGCCGCACCCCGGGCGCGACGCAGGCAAGCTCGCTCCAAGGCCCGACTGTCCGCTGACGCGTTCCCACTCGCCGCGATCCCAGCCATAGCTGCGATCCAGCTCCTGGCCGCCGGCACGACGAATGAGCGTCGGGACGATCTCGACGGCGAGCCGGTGAGATACGTTCAGCGAGGTGTCATCGAGACGTCCGGCGATCTCCTGCGGGAAACCTGGGTCGTCCTGGGTGAAGACCGTCACAGCCTCGCCGAACTGCTGCAACACCGGCACCACCAGCGCGCAGGTCGGGCAGTCTCGTTTGACGACGGCAATCAATCCATCGGCAGGCAGGGTCACCTGGGGGGCCGGCATGTGTTCTCCTCGGAAAGCCCTGAGTCGATCAGGGCGGGGCGTGCGGCGCAATGCTCCGGAGTCTACGTGCGCCGCGCAGAGGGGTCCACTTTGCCACTCATTCCTGACCCTGGGTCTGCGGCTGCAGTGCCAGCAAGGCGACCTCGATGTCCCGGAACAGGGGACGACGTCGGGTGTCCTCATCGAGACAGGCTTTCTTGAGCGCCTGCAGGGCACCCCACACGTCGGACGCCTGCCCTCCTTCATCACACCGCTCGAGCAGTTCCTCCAGCAGGCATCCGAAGGCTCGCACCTCCAGGCGCTGCAGACGCGCTGTCGTGACCGGATCGTCGACCGGCAGCATCGACGCGGCGCCGAAGTCCCCCATCAGCACCTGGCCCGATGCGTCATGCAGCGTGTTGTGCGCATAGACATCGCCGTGCAGGATCCCTCGATCGTGCAGGTGACGCACCGCACCCGCCAGGCCCTGCGCCATGCGCAGTACGGTGTTCAGGCGCAGACGCAGGCTCGCGTCATGGATGTCACGCGTGCAGGAATCGAGGCTGGGCGGAGCGGCCAGTGTCCGGAACGACGCGTCGATCAATCCCATCACCAGCGCCTGCGAACCCTCGGGGTGGCCGGTGGCACGACCGAGGACCGGAATCAGATGGGGATGGCGTCCAGCCTGAAGGCTTGCCGCCAATTCGCACTGCGGCAGTCCGTCGCTGGTCACTGCGCTCCTGAAGACCTTGACCGCAACATCGCTTCGATGCCCGTCGTCTGCTTCGAGCCGCGCACGATGGATCACCCCCGAGGCCCCCTCCCCCAGGCGGGTCTCGAACCGCAGACGGGCCCAGGCGATCTCGAGATCGCGCTCGGTGTCGGGCTCGGTGTCGAACACGCCCGCCTGGCGCTGGGCGCCGATCGGATTGCCGGCAAAGGCCAGCCAGGCGAGGCGCGGCATCGTGGTCAGCCAGGAGGGGAGCGCCTCCAGGCGATTGGCGGCCAGCCGGATCAACTCCAGATTCCGACACTGCGCCAGGGACTCGGGCAGCGCACTCAAGCGGTTCCCGGCCAGCATCAGCTTTTGCAGGCGGTGACAGCGACCCATCTCCTGGGGCAAGGTCTCGATCGCATTGTCGGTCAGGATCAACCAGCGCAATTCGACGGGCAGGGATTGCGCTGGCACGTATCGAATGCGATTGGCCTTGAAGCCGACCATGCTCAATGCCGCGCAGCGCCCCAGCACCCTCGGCAGTTCGGTGAAGGCGTTGTCCGAACAGAACAGGATCCTGAGTTTGTGCAGACGATCCAGCTCATCGGGCAGCTGCGTCAACGCATTGCCGGTGAGGTCCAGGACTTCCAGGGTGTCGGCCAGCTCCAGAATCTCGCGCGGAAAGTCGGTCAGGCCGCACGACAGCTTCAAGGCCTGGATACCCTGCAGTTCGCCACGTCGCAGCTGCTCCAGCGTGTGCATGGCTCAGGCCTGGGGCGTCCGCTCGAGTTCTCGAGCGGTGAGCCACAGCCGGGTGTCGAATTCCAGCTGATGGTAGTCGGCGTCCATGTGACGACACAGCGCATAGAAGGCCTTGTCGTGCTGGCGCTCGCGCAGATGGGCCAACTCGTGAACCACGATCATGCGCAAAAAGGCGGCCGGTGCTTCCTTGAAGAGGCTGGCGATCCGGATCTCCCGCTTGGCCTTGAGCTGGCCGCCTTGGACGCGCGACACGGCCGTGTGTGTGCCCAGCGCCTTGTGGACCACGTGCAGGCGGTTGTCGTAGCCCACCTGAGACAGCGGTGGTGCACTCTTCATGTGCCGGGCCTTCAGCTCGCCGACATACTCGACGAGGTCTCGGTCGTTTCGGACGGTGTGCGCGTCCGGGTAGCGTCTTGCAATGACCTCGTTCAGCCGTCCTTGCGCCAGCAACTCGCGCACAGGATCCAGCAGGTGAGCCGGATAGCCGGAGAGATGGGTCAGTTCGGGATGATCGGACACTGCGCGGAGAGTTCGTCCCGTTGAGCGAACCTTAATCGACTGACCTTGAGGCGCAACTCGACGATTCACTGATCGGTATGGAGGCGCGAGCCGGAATCGAACCGACGTACACGGCTTTGCAGGCCGCTGCATAACCACTCTGCCATCGCGCCAGACGCTGCCAGCCTGTCGGCTGCCATAACGCTGATCCCGTTTCCCAACGGGATCGACGACTATAGCAGGTTTCGAGTGGAGCACCGAATCAGCCCCGCCTGCGAGCCTCGAGGGTCCGGTCGATCGCTGCCCAGTGCCCGACCATCGGGTGCTTGTGCCCGCACTCGCAGCGGTGCACTCATCGTGCCTCTCATGCATCGCTCATCGACAGTTCCCGCGCCGCCCCGTGCCTCGCTTGGCGAGCGACGACTCCCTGCATCCGCCTGGGAGGCGGTGAGCCTGCTGGTGTGCCTGGCAGCCGTGACAGTCGCCGGATGGCATCTCTTCACCCCGTATTCGTACTGGCTAGACGAGTTGTTCTCGGTCAACCTGAGTCGACTGCCGATCCGCGAAATGCACGCGGTCATGCTCAATGACGTGCACCCCCCGCTCTATCAGGTGCTGCTCAAGTTCTGGATGAAGATGGCAGGGCCCAGCGAGCCGGCCACGCGCCTGTTCAGTGCCCTGTGTGCCGTGGCCGCAGTCGCACTCTTGTGGCGACACGCCCGACGCTGGGGGCCGGTGTTCCTGGCCAGCGCGGTGATGCTGCTTGCCTCAAGCAAGCTGCTGATTTTCTACTCGAACGAGACGCGCGGCTACGCCCTGGCCTTGCTGTGTTCGATGGCTGTCACCCTCAGTGCGCCCCGAACTCGGCAGCAACCCGCGGGCGCGCTCTTCGCCCTGTCCTGTCTGGCGCTGTCACTGACGCACTACTTCGGACTGATCTACGTGGGGGCCATGCTCGCCGTCTGCCTGCAGCAGGCGCTGCCCAATCGGGTTGCCGTGGGGCGACTGATCATGATCGGCCTGGGCTGCCTGGCGTGGCCGGTTCATCACCTGCTGCACGGGGCCGTTCTTGCCAAGACCGGCGGGTCATTCTGGATCACGGTGCGCGGCGTGCAGGACAGCCTGTCGATTGCCGGCACGGCATTGAGCCCGGTCTGGTCGGCTTCGCTGGGTACCCAGTACAGCGCGTCAAGCGCTGCCGGTCCAGTCCTGGTGCTGTGCATCCTGCTGGCCATGGGCGGGATTCGCGCCTGCAGGACATCGTCTCACCCAGCAACTTCGGAACTCGCCCAGCTTGCGCTGCGCATGGGGGCGATCTGCCTCCTCTTTCTGGCCGCAATCGCGATGATCGATCTGCACACGCCGATGTCGACCGTGCGCAATTTCATCATTCTGCTGCCACCTCTCGTACTCCTGGGCGCAGGCAGCCTCAGCGTGATCGGCACAGCAAAGCCGAGCCTGCTCAAGCCGCTGATGGTCGGACTCGGAATCGTCTGCAGTGTGTCCATGTGGACGGCCCGAGAGGGCGTCGCGATGAAGTCGACCCCTCGCCAGGACTGGAAATCCGCCGTGACTGCGCTTGCACCGCATGCTGCGACACGGACCGTCCGCGTCGGCACCTACAGAATGATCGTGGATCACTACTTCAGGGAACACGCCCTGGACCCGGCGCGCGCTATTCCCTGGAAGGAGGGTCAATCCGCGATCACTGAACCGTCGGTCCTGATCTATGGTCACCTCGACCCGCCTCAGTACGCCCGTCTCCTGGGCCAGATGCGCGCGCTCGGCGCGCGGCGGATTCATCCTTCGCACGAACCCGACGACGGCTTCGAACCCGGCGTGTACCTCGTCCACTGATCTCCCGACGAGGGGGCAGCGCTCGCACGGGGACCGAAAGCAGGCTCCGGCGCTTTTCTTGCTCGCATCGAGGACAATCCGGGCATGCGTCGATGTCCCCCCTCTTCTGCAGAGAACCGTTCATGAGCTCACCCGTTCCCGACCGCCAGGCCCTGCGCGACAAGTACATGCAGGAGCGTGACAAGCGACTGCGGCCGGACGGCAACAACCAGTACCTGCCCCTGAGTGGCGCATTCGCGCACCTCCAGGACGACCCCTACACGCCCCGAGTCGAGCGGGGCCCGAAGACCGATGCAGTGAGCTTCGCCTTCATCGGCGGCGGATTCGGCGGACTGGCGACCGGTGCGAGACTGGTCGAAGCCGGATTCAAGGACGTGCGCATCATCGAGAAAGGCGGCGATTTCGGCGGTACCTGGTACTGGAACCGGTATCCGGGCGCGCAGTGCGACACCGCGTCCATGGTCTACATGCCGCTGCTGGAGGAAACCGGGCACATGCCGTCGGAAAAGTACGCGCATGCGCCCGAGATCCTGGCGCATTGCCAGCGCATCGCTCGGCACTACGGTCTGTACGACAACGCACTGTTTCACACTCAGGTCACGTCGCTCGAATGGCAAGAAGCCTCCAAGTGCTGGCGGATCCGCACGGACCGGGGCGACGACTTCACTGCACAGCACATCGGATTGGGAACCGGGCCGCTTCACGTGCCCAAGCTGCCGGGCATTCCGGGCATCGAGACCTTCCGCGGGCATGCGTTTCACACCAGTCGCTGGGACTACGCCTGGACCGGGGGCGATCCGAGCGGTGCGCCCATGACACGCCTGGCCGACAAGCGCGTGGCACTGATCGGAACCGGTGCGACTGCGGTGCAATGTGTGCCGCACCTGGCCCGCGCTTGCCTGTCCCTGCATGTGTTTCAGCGAACCCCCTCGTCAGTCGATGTGCGCAACAACGCCCCCACCGATCCGGCCTGGTTCGCCGAGGTCGCGACCCCTGGATGGCAGCAACGCTGGCTGGAGAACTTCACCGCCAATCAGGCGGGCGGCAACGCGGACATCGATCTGGTCCAGGACGGCTGGACAGACCTGGCACGCCGTATCCGGGAACAGATCCGCACGATCGCACCCGGCGAGCGCACCGTCCCGCGCATGCTGGCTGCCTACGAGGACGCCGATTTCGCCAAGATGGACGAGATTCGCGCGCGAGTCGATTCGATCGTCAAGGATCCGCACACCGCGGCCGGGCTCAAGGCCTGGTATCGGCAGCTGTGCAAGCGCCCCTGCTTTCATGATGATTATCTGCAGGCCTTCAATGCGCCTGGCGTGACCCTGGTCGATACCGATGGCAAGGGCGTCGAGCGGATCACGGCCACCGGGGTGGTGGTGGCAGGCCATGAGTTCCCCGTGGATTGCATCATTTATGCCTCGGGCTTCGAGGTGGGCACGCCCTATCAGCGTCGCTCGGGTTTCGACCTTGTCGGTCGCAACCAGCGCACGCTGTCCGAGTCCTGGGCCCAGGGCATGCGCAGCCTGCACGGCATTCATGTGCACGGATTTCCGAATGCCTACTTCGTGCAGCCGACCCAGGGCGCAAACCTGATCTCGAACATTCCTCACAACCTCACCGAAGCCGCGCACACGATTGCGCGGATCGTCGCTCATGCCCGTGACATCGGTGCGCAGCAGGTGGAGGTGTCGGCGCAGGCCGAGCAGGCCTGGATAGAGAAACTGCTCACCAGCGCCGGCCGGATGACCCAGTCGCCAGATTGCACGCCGGGCTACTACAACAATGAAGGCCAGGAACCGGGCCCTGCAGCGCGGCTGAGCGTAGGCTATCCAGCCGGCCCGACGGCCTACTTCAAGTATCTGGACGATTGGCGCCGGTCAGGCGAGTTTGCCGGGCTGAACTTCGATTGAGCCAGGCGATCGGGCGCACACAAACACGGCGCCCCCACGAGCTGATATGGACACTGCTGAAACCCGGCAGCCCTCAAAGCAAAAGACCCTGCGGTGCAACCGGCAGGGCCTTTCTAGGAATCTGGAGCGGGAAATGAGTCTCGAACTCACGACCTCAACCTTGGCAAGGTTGCGCTCTACCAACTGAGCTATTCCCGCAGTGTCTTGCTGAATTCAAGTCAGCTGCGACAGAACGCAACTATAGCAGGTTTTTCCAGGATGTCAAAACGGCGCCTGGATCTCGCGTGCACTATGACACAGTGACACAGGGCGCCGTGCGCGAATCTCGACTCTCTTCAAGCTGCGTCCCGAATATGCGGCCACGCCTGCCTGACGTAGTACATCATCGACCACAACGTCAGCACCGCAGCCACCCAGATCAGCCAGGTGCCGACCTGCTGTGTTGGGAACCAGCCAAACAAGGTGTCGTGATACAGCAGCAAGGCGATTGCGGTCAGCTGTGCCGCCGTCTTGAACTTGCCCACCGAGTGCACCGCGACACTTGCCCGTGCGCCCGCGCTGGCCATCCACTCACGCAGGGCGGAAATCGTGATTTCCCGACCGATGATGATGACCGCGACCAGTGCACTGACTCGGCCCAGCTCCAGCAGCAGCACCAGCGCGGCGCACACCAGCAGCTTGTCGGCAACCGGATCCAGAAAGGCACCGAAGGCCGAGGATTGGCCCAGTCGACGGGCGAGCCAGCCATCGACCCAGTCCGTCACCGCAGCGGCCACGAACAGCACGGTGCCGAACAGGTTACGGGTGGACTGGGGCAAGGACTCGGCCGGCCAGAGAAAGAGGGCGACCACCAGCGGGATGGCCAGCATCCGTAGCCAGGTCAGGATGTTGGGGAGGGTCCAACGCATCAGTGCAGGCGCTTGTAGATGTCTTCGGCGAGTGTGCGCGAAATGCCCTCGACCGATGCCAAGTCTTCGACGCTCGCCGCCATGATGCCACGCAAGCCGCCGAATCTCGCCAGCAGTCGCTGGCGCTTGCGAGGTCCGACCCCATCGATGTCTTCCAATCGGGAGGTGTTGCGGGTTTTCGCACGCCGCGCTCGCATGCCGGTGATGGCGAAGCGATGCGCCTCGTCGCGTATCTGCGCAATCAGCATCAAGGCCGGGGAATCGCGACCTGGCACGATTTCCGGACGGCCGTCCGCAAAGACCAGTGTCTCCAGGCCCACCTTGCGCCCAAGCCCCTTGGCCACGCCCACCAGCAAGGAGATATCCAGCCCCAGTTCCTCGAAGACCTGTCTGGCCACTTCAACCTGCCCTGCTCCGCCATCGATCAGCACGATCTGCGGCATCTGTCCTTCGGCGTGCTCCAACGCCTCATCCTGTTCCGCTGCTGCAACCAGCTTGCCATAGCGCCGGGTCAGCACCTGACGCATGGCCGCGTAATCGTCGCCGCCCGTGATGTCGTCGATGTTGTAGCGACGGTATTCGCCCCGTTGCAATGCATGATGCTGATAGACCACGCAGGACGCCTGGGTCGCTTCACCCTGGGTATGGCTGATGTCGAAGCACTCGATGCGCAGCGTCTCGAGCTCGCCCTCATCCAGTCCGAGCAATTCGGCAAGGAATCGCGTGCGCCCCTTTTGCGAGCCCTCTTCGGCCAGGACTCTCGCCAGGGCAATGCGGGCATTCTGCTGCGCTTGTTCAAGCCACTTGCGTCGTGCACCACCCGGTTGGCGCACCCAATTCACCGCATGCCCCGCCTGGGCTTGCAGCAGGGCCAGGGCCTCGGGGTTGGCAGGCTCGGTGGCGCAGACGATCAGGCCTGGCACCCCACCCTCGGCATAGTGTTGCGACAGAAACGCATCGAGCACCTCACTCGATGTCTGCTCGGTCAATGCATCGACGTGGATCGGGAAGTGCGAGCGATCGCCCAGATGGCGCCCTCCTCTGACCAGGGCCAGGTTCACGCAAACCCGCCCGCCCGCGCATTCGATCGCGATGATGTCGGCATCGATGTCGGTGCCGGTCTCCATCGCCTGTTGATGCAGCACGCGCGACAAGGCCGTCATCCGGTTCCGATACACGGCTGCGTCCTCGAAGCGCAGTTCGGCCGAAGCCGCGTGCATGCGCGATTCGAAATCATGCAGCACCTCCTGATGACCGCCGCGAAGAAAGCGGATTGCAGTCTCGACATCGCTGCGGTACGCGGCGTCGTCGATCTCGCCCACGCACGGCGCGCTGCAACGGCCGATCTGATGCAGCAGACAGGGCCGTGATCGGTTGGCAAACACCGAGTCCTCGCAGGTGCGCAGGCGAAACACCTTCTGCAGGACCTGGATGCTCTCCTTCACCGCCCAGGCGCTGGGAAACGGCCCGAAGAACTGGTTCCTGCGATCGGTTGCCCCTCGGTAATAGGAGATCCGCGCGAAGCGATGCCCGCTGAACTTCAGCATCGGGTAGGACTTGTCATCCCGAAACAGAATGTTGTATCGCGGCTGCTGGGTCTTGATGAGATTGTTCTCGAGCAGCAGCGCCTCGGCTTCCGACCCGGTGACGGTGGTCTCGATGCGATGGATTCGCGCCACCATGTGCGCGATCCGCGGACTCGACAGCGTCTTCTGGAAGTACGAGGAGACGCGCTTCTTGAGATCGCGTGCCTTGCCGACGTACAACAGCACGCCCTCGGTGTCATGCATCCGGTAGACACCGGGCAGATTGGGCAAGGCCGCCAGAAAGGGCCGTGGATCGAAGGACTCGCTTGGCGAGCCGCTGGATTCGAGTGGCGAAGCCTCGGGACCTGCAGCAGACATCACGCTGGCGTGCCCGCGTGGCCAGGCGACTGCTGTTCGACCACGACGAAGGCCAGAGCACTGTCGACCTCGTCGGAGATCGAGACATGAGCCACCAGCCCGCGCTCGCTCATCCAGGGCTCGAGGGCCTTGCGCGGTACCGCTACCGGTTTGCCACGCGCGTCATTGAGCACTTGCAGCGATAGGAGGGTCATGGGGCCGCGCAGGCCGAATCCGATCGCCTTGGAAAATGCCTCCTTGGCTGCAAAGCGCTTGGCGAGATAACGGGTGGCCCGCTCCGGGCCAGGCGTGCCACGTGAATGGCGCCGGTGGTATTCGCGCAATTCGTCCGGACCCAGGATGCGTCGCGGAAAACGTTCGCCCCAGCGCTCGCTCAGCGCACGGATCCGCGCGATGAGCACGATATCGGTGCCGATCCCGTAGATCATCGTCTCTCCCGTTCGGTCAGTTGGCTGCCTGGGCCGAGGCTGCCCGAGTGCTTGCGCCGATCGCTGCACCTTCGCGAATCAGCCGCTTCATCTCCCGCACTGCCTCGCGCATTCCGACAAAGACCGCGCGCGACACGATGGCATGACCGATGTGCAGTTCGCGAACGCCGGGCAGCGCGGCGACGGGCTGCACATTCACGTAGTTGAGTGCATGCCCCGCGTTGAAGCGCATGCCAGCGGCCTCGATGGCACGCCCGGCGACTGCAATGCGTTCGAGTTCGGTCGTGGCTGCGGGGCTGCCTGCGTCGCGCCCCTTGGCAAAGAAGGCATGGGCGTAGGGACCGGTGTGAATCTCGCAGACCTTCGCGCCGACCTCGGCTGCGGCCTGGATCTGATGCAATTCCGCGTCGATGAACACACTGGTGACGATGCCTGCATCAGCGAGCCGGGCGATCACGTCACGAAGTCGGGCACGCTGGCCATGCACATCGAGGCCGCCTTCAGTCGTGATCTCATGGCGCCCCTCGGGCACCAGCATCGCCATCTCGGGACGCAGTGCGCAGGCAATCTCGACCATCTCGTCGGTTGCAGCCATCTCGAGATTGAGCTTGATGTGGGTGAGTTCGCGCAGGCGGCGCACGTCGTCGTCGTTGATGTGACGGCGATCCTCGCGAAGATGGACCGTGATGCCGTCTGCACCGCCGAGATGGGCCTCGACTGCAGCCCAGACGGGGTCCGGTTCATGGGTACGTCGTGCCTGGCGAACGCTGGCCACGTGGTCGATGTTCACACCGAGTTCGATCATGGTGTCGGAGTCAGAGTTTGTGCAGATCCATCAGGATCTGCCGGGTCTTGAGCACCTGGCCGTCCAGATGACGACCAAGCAGGGTGCGGGT
>JBILSK010000341.1:0-3619 GCA_044372165.1 Burkholderiaceae bacterium
GCCTGAATATCGACGAAGCGCAGATCGCCGATCTCAAGGCGCGACTGGCGCATACCCGCCTGCCGGACCAGCCGCCAGGCGAGGCCTGGTCGACCGGAACGGACCTGGAGTTCATGACCGAAGCGATCGCTTACTGGCGTGAAACCTTCGACTGGCGTGTGCAGGAGGCCCGACTGAACGCCTTTCCCCAGTTCAAGGTGAGGCTGTCCGGGATCGACCTGCACTATCTGCATGTGCGCGGCCGGGGCACACCGGGCGGCCCCCCGCCCACCCCGCTGCTGCTGTCGCACGGCTGGCCCGGATCGGTCATCGAGTTTCTCGACCTGATTCCCCGGCTCACCGATCCGGCGGCCTTCGGTGGCGATCCAGCCGACGCCTTCGATGTGGTGGCGCCCTCGCTGCCGGGCTACGGGCTGTCTTTTTCGCCCGGTCAGCCGCGCTTTGCGCTCGATGCGATTGCGGCCTGCTTTCACGAGCTGATGACGTCGGTGCTGGGCTACCAGCGCTTCGGCGCCCAGGGGGGCGACTGGGGAAGTTTCGTCACCTCCTGCATCGGCGCCACCTGGCCACAGTCCACCCTGGGCATCCATCTGAACATGATGCCGTTGCGCCGCGACGTGAAGCCTGGCCCCGAGCTGCCCGCGGCTGAGCAGCGCTACCTGAGGGAGCTCGACCACTGGCTGAAGGAGGAGACCGGCTACCAGTGGATACAGGGGACACGCCCACAGACCCTGGCCTATGCGCTCAGTGATTCGCCGGCGGGCCTGGCCGCCTGGATCTTCGAAAAATTCCGCGCCTGGACCGACTGCGAGGGCGACCCCAGACGGGCGATCTCCCTGGACACGATGCTGGCCAACATCAGCCTGTACTGGTTCACCGGTGCGATTGGCTCGTCCTTCTGGCCTTACTACGCCCGCATGCATGGGCCCTGGCCGATTCGCGACGGCAGCATCGGTGTGCCCACCGGCTACAGCGCCTTCCCGCGCGAGATCCTGCGGCCGCCGCGCTCCATGGCCGAGCGGGTCTACACCGACATCCAGCGCTGGACCGAGATGCCGCGCGGCGGCCACTTTGCCGCCCTGGAGCAGCCCGAGGCCCTCGCCCACGAAATCCGTGAGTTCTTCCGGCCTCTGCGGCAGGATTAAAACAGTCGTTTGACTTAAATCGAACGTTCGTTCAAGATCGCGGTCCTTTCCTCAAGATCCCGCCTGGCGCCGCTGGCGCCCCGCCTCGGGCATCGGACCATGAATTCTCCTCCCGGCTTCTCCGCGGGTTCGATGGCCCCTGCGCCTCCCGAGCCCGTCAGCCATCGACCCGTTCGCAGCGACGGTGTCGATGCCCGCCAGCGCCTCTTGCGGGCCGGCCTGATGATCTTCGCAGAACGGGGTTTTGCCCAGGCATCGATCCGGGCGATCGCCGCAGAAGCGCAGGTCAATCTATCTGCAGTGAGCTATTACTTCGGTGATAAGGCCGGTCTTTACAGGGCCTTGTTCATCGAATCCAGCGACACCCTGCCCGACGTCAAGGCCGGCCTGGCGGAACCCGACCTGCCGCTGGACCAGGCCTTGCAGCGCTTCTACCGGGCCTTTCTGCGTCCCCTGGCCCAGGAAGATGGTGCCCTGCGACGGGCCCAGACCATGCATTTTCGGGAGCTCGCCGAGCCGACCGGCGTCTGGGACGAGGTGGTGAGCAGCGACATCCAGCCGATGCACGCGGCCCTGGTCGCCCTCCTGATGCAGGCCCTTGAGGTGACGCAGTCCGACCTGGACATTGAGCGCCTGGCCGTGGCGGTGGCTGGCATGGCGGTCCACTTCTTCATGTTCCATGACTGTGTGCGGGCGGTGGCGCCTCGCGTGGTCGATGGCCCGCAGGCGATCGATGAAATGGCCGTGCGCCTGGCCGACTTCGCCCTGGCCATGATCGCGGACGAGCGCCGCCGTCGTGCAGCGGCGACCGCGGGAGCCTCGGCATGAGCGCCCCGAAGCAGGGATTGAAGGACGGGGCGGTATGCCCTCCGGGACGCCGTATCGGCGCCGTGCTGGCGACTCTGTCGGTGGCCCTGGTGCTGGGCGCCTGCGCGGGTCTGCCGACGGTCGGGCCCGACTATGCCGGCCCGCCCGGGGTACGACCCATCACCTCCGGCCCATCGTCGGTCGGCGCACCGGGCGCAAGCGCGGCTGCGACAAGCGCCCCCGCGACCACGACCTGGCAGGCGCCGCTGCCGCACGGCGGCTCGCAAGCCGACCTGGCGCGCTGGTGGCAGCAGTTCGATGACCCGACGCTTGACTGGCTGCAGGCTGCCGCCCAGCGCGACAGTGCATCGATCGCCCAGGCGGTGGCCCGCATCGAGCAGGCCCAGGCGGCGGCGGTGGCGGCGAATGCCGCCGGGCTGCCCACGGTCGATGCCGGGCTCGCGGCCTCGCGCGGCACGATCAACGTCGGCACCAACATTCTGCTGGCCAACCAGGCGCGGGCGTCGCTCCTGGCTGGCTGGGAACTGGACCTGTTCGGGCGGGTCCGTCGTGAGCGTGAGTCAACGCTTGCTCGCTTCGATGCCCGCACCGATGAATGGCATGAGGCCCGGGTGTCGGTGGCCGCCGAGGTGGCAGCCAGCTATCTGCAGCTGCGTTTCTGTCAATCGCTGGGGGTGATCGCCGAGGCCGACGCCCGCTCGCGCGCCGAGACGGCCCGGGTCACGGTGCGTGCCGCCGACGCCGGATTCCAGTCGCCAGCCAATGCCGCCCTGAGCCAGGCCAGTGCGGCCGAAGCCGCCTCCCGTCTGACTGCCCAGCGCGCCGAATGCGATGTCGCGATCAAGGCGCTGGTGGCTCTGAGCGGCGAAGATGAGCCGACCGTGCGCGAGCGCCTGGCGCGCACCGAGGGTCGATTGCCCGTGCCACGGGCGTTCACGGTGAGCTCGGTTCCGGCGCAGCTGCTCACGCAGCGCCCGGACCTGGCGGCCGCCGAACGCGCGCTGGCGGCGGCCAGCGCCGACATCGGCGTGGCCGAGGGTGACCGCTACCCAAGGCTGACTCTGAATGGCTCGATTGCACCCTTGGCGCTGGGCACCGGGATGGGGTCGGTCAATCTGCTCACCTGGTCGATCGGTGCGGCGCTGGGCATGCCGCTGTTCGACGGCGGCCGCCGGGCGGCCAACGTCGACGCTGCGCGCGCGAACTACGTCGCCGCCGAATCGGTCTATCGCGCCCGGGTGCGCCAGGCAGTGCGCGAGGTCGAGGAAGCGTTGGTCCGGCTGGACAGCGCCTCGCGTCGCGAGTCCGATGCCCGCCAGGCGTCCAGCGGTTATCAGCAGGCCGTCACCGCCGCCGATGTGCGTTACCGCAATGGACTGGGCAGCCTGCTCGATCTCGAGGAGGCTCGCCGTTTCTCCCTGAATGCCGATGCGTCGCTGGCTGCCGTGCAGCGCGACCGCGTCGCCGCCTGGGTGGCGCTGTATCGCGCCCTGGGTGGCGGCTGGATGAATGAAAAGGATGCCCGATGACCGCCTCGCTTGCCTTCGTCACACCCTTGGCCTCGATCAGCGCGATCGCCCTGGCCGTGCTGCTTGCGATGGCCCCGGCCCCCGCGGGCGCGGCCGATGACACCGCCGCCAAGGCAG
>JBILSK010000342.1:0-3618 GCA_044372165.1 Burkholderiaceae bacterium
GCGCGCTGCTCGGCCTCGGACAATTGCCGATGGGTCGTGGAGCCGGGATGGATCACCAGCGAGCGGGCATCGCCCACATTGGCCAAGTGCGACAGAAACGTGCAGGCATCGATAAAACGCTCGCCCGCCTGCTTCGCGTCACCGCTTGCGCCAGGCTTCACGCCGAAGGACAGGATGCCGCCCGCACCACGAGGCAGGTAGCGACGTGACAAGGCGTGATACGGACTGTCGGGCAGACCGGGATAGTTGACCCAGCCCACCCGCGGGTGGGCCTTCAGGAACTGCGCCACCTGCATCGCGTTGGAGACATGTCTATCCATGCGAACCGGCAAGGTCTCGATGCCCTGCAACAGCAGAAAGGCAGACAGGGGCGCGAGAGTCGGACCGGTGGTGCGTGCGGTCTCCATCCGGCAGCGCATGGTGAAGCCGAAATCGCCGAAGGTCTCGTAGAAGCGCACGCCGTGATAGCCCTTGCTGGGCTCGACCATCTCCGGAAACTTGCCATTGTCCCAGGGGAATTTCCCGCTCTCGACAATTGCGCCACCCAGCGTGGTGCCGTGCCCGCCGAGGTACTTGGTGACCGAATGGATCACGATGTCGGCACCGTGGTCGATCGGTCGGCACAGGTAGGGCGAGGCCAGCGTGTTGTCGACCACCAGCGGCACGCCGTGGGCGTGCGCCACCTCGGCCACAGCGGTCAGGTCGATGACATTGAGCCGCGGGTTGGCGATGGTCTCGACAAAGACCGCGCGGGTATTCGAGCGCAGGGCGGCCCGGAAATTGTCCGGTGAATCAGGCTCGACGAAGGTGCACTCGATGCCGTAGCGTGCAAACGTGACGCCCAGCAGCGACACCGTGCCGCCGTACAGGGTGTTGGCCGCAACGATGTGATCGCCCTGCTTGCACAGGGTCAGCAGGGCAATGGTTTCGGCCGACATGCCGCTTGCCGTGGCCAGGCAGGCGCGCCCGCCTTCCAGCGCGGCAATGCGCTGCTCCAGCACCGAAACAGTCGGGTTGCCGATTCGACTGTAGACATTGCCGAAGGTCTGCAGGTCGAAGAGGCTGGCCGCATGCTCGGCGGAGTCGAAGACATAGGCGGCAGTCTGGTAGATCGGCACGGCACGCGATCCGGTCTGCGTGTCGGGCACCTGGCCTGCATGCAGGCACAGGGTTTCGATGCCGAAGATGCGGTCGGTCATGAGGGCATTCCGTCGTTCAGCGTGTCGAGGGTTGTGGCGAATCGGCCGGGGCACTGCGCATGTGGCCGTCCCAGCCCGGTCGCTTTGCCGAGATCACGCCGGTATCGACACCGGCCCAGCCCAGTCCACCGAACAGGCGGCCATGCTCGATCTTCACGCAGCGGTCCATCACCGAGTCCATACCGGCCTCGCGGGCCAGCCGGTCTGCCTCCGGATGCTTCACGCCAAGCTGCTGCCACAGGGTCTTCGCGCCGATGGCGATCGCCTCCTGCGCGATCGGCAGCACATCATCCGTCTTGCGAAAGACATCGACGATATCCACGCGCTCGGGAATGTCGCGCAAGGACGGCCAGGCCTTCTGCCCCAGAATTTCCGGGTATTTCGGGTTGACCGGGATGATGCGATAACCATGGGCGAGCATGTACTTGGCCGCGAAGAAGCTGGGTCGGAACCAGTCGGCCGACAAGCCGACCACAGCGATGGTGCGCTGGGTCGAGAGGATGCGATGCAGGGTGGACAGATCGGTCATGAGAGGGGCCTTGCGAGGAACGAGGACGCACGCGTGACGCTTCACTCCGAGGGCAGGTAGCCCTCGATCGACAGGTAGCGCTCACCGGTGTCGTAATTGAAGCCCAGCACGCGACTGCCTGCCGGCAATTCGGGCAGCTTCTTCGCAATCGCCGCCAGGGTCGCGCCCGACGAGATGCCAACCAGCATGCCTTCCTCGCGGGCCGAGCGACGCCCCATTTCACGGGCTTCTTCAGCTTCGACCTGGATCACGCCGTCGAGCAGGCTGGTCTCGAGGTTCTTCGGCACGAAGCCTGCCCCAATGCCCTGGATGGGGTGCGGCGACGGCTGCCCGCCGGAGATGACCGGCGAGGCGGCAGGCTCGACTGCGAACACCTTGAGTGCAGGCCAGGCGGCCTTGAGGACGCGCGCCGTGCCCGTGAGATGCCCGCCGGTGCCGACACCCGTGATCAGGGCATCGAGACCTTCGGGAAAATCGGCCAGGATCTCGCGCGCGGTGGTGCGCACATGAATGTCGATGTTGGCCGGGTTCTCGAACTGCTGCGGCATCCATGCGCCAGGGGTTTCGGCCACCAGCTGCTCGGCCCGTGCAATCGATCCTTTCATGCCCTGCTCGCGCGGCGTCAGCACGAAGGTCGCGCCATAGGCGAGCATCAGGCGACGTCGCTCGACCGACATGCTGTCGGGCATCACCAGCACCAGTGCATAGCCCTTGACCGCGGCGGCCATAGCCAGACCGATGCCGGTGTTGCCGGAAGTGGGCTCGATGATCGTGCCGCCGGGTTTCAGTTTTCCGGTGCGCTCGGCGTCCTCGATCATCGCCAGGCCGATCCGGTCCTTGACCGATCCGCCCGGATTCGATCGCTCCGACTTGACCCACACCTGTGCCCCGGGAAACAGGCGGTTGAGGCGAATGTGCGGCGTGTTGCCGATGGTCTGCAGGATGTTGTCGAACTTCATGTGAAGGCTCCGTGCGAAGGCAAAAGACTCGAAAGACGAGTGGCGCGACAGGCCGGGACAGCGTGGCGCAGGCGTCGAGGGTACCCCCGCCCCGGCAGTGCGCCAAGACGGATGTCGTTCATGAGCTCATGCAGGGCCGCAGGCAGATCGAGGGCGCGCCACCGCTGAATTCGATCGGCCGGCATTGTGGGCAATCCGAGCCTGCGGTACCGTTCGCCGACGGTTCGACCTACACCATGCGGCACACAGGAGAGGGTTGCGATGACAGGCACTCAGAATCCCTTCGACATGAGCAAGATGGCCTTTGGCGGCCTGGGCCAGATGTTCGATGGCATGGAGACCATGAAGCGCGCCTGGTCGGTGTTCAACACCTCGAGCCCTCTGGTGCCCACGCTCGATGTCGATGAACTCGACAAGCGCATTGCCGACCTGAAGGCAGTCGAGCAGTGGCTCAATCTCAATGTGAGCATGCTGCACGGCACGATCCAGGGGCTGGAAATCCAGCGCGGCACACTGGCCGCGCTGAAGGCCTTCGGTGCCAACTTCGATCCGTCCGGCGCAGGGGCGGCTACAAACCCTTTCGCGCCGCGCCCGCAGGCCAGCCCCTCGCCCAACGCAGGCTGGCCTTCACCACCGGCAGCCAAGCCCTCGCGCAGCAACCGCGCAGCGCCCGACGCCCCCGCGGCCGAACCTGTCCGTGAGACGCCCGAGGCGCCGACACGAGCCCGCAACGCTGCGTCCGCTGACGCGGCCGCAGCCGCAAGCACTGCATCGAGCGGGGCACCCGGCATTGATGCCGGCGCCTGGTGGAATCTGCTGCAGGGCACCTTCAATCAGGTTGCCCAGGCAGCGCTGAGCGGTGCCGGACTGCCCGGCATGGGGAGAACGGCACCGGCCGCCGCCGAGCCCGCCCCGAGCGCACCCTCATCCA
>JBILSK010000343.1:0-3609 GCA_044372165.1 Burkholderiaceae bacterium
GCGGGCAAGACCTCCTTGATCTCCATCGTTGCCGGCCTCAACCGCGCCAGCTCCGGCACGGTGAAGGTCATGGGGCATGACGTGGTGGCCGACTACCGCCAGGCCCGCCGCGCGCTGGGCGTGGTGCCCCAGGAACTGGTCTTCGACCCGTTCTTCACTGTGCGTGAAGCCCTGCGCCTGACCTCGGGCTACTACGGCCTGCGGCACAACGACGACTGGATCGACGAGATCCTCGAGAACCTGCAGCTCACCTTCAAGGCCAACGCCAACATGCGTGCGCTGTCGGGGGGCATGAAGCGCCGGGTGCTGGTGGCCCAGGCGCTGGTCCATCGCCCGCCGGTGATCGTGCTCGATGAGCCCACCGCCGGCGTGGATGTCGAATTGCGCCAGATGCTCTGGAAGTTCATCAATCGCCTCAATCGCGAAGGGCACACCATCGTGCTCACCACGCACTACCTGGAGGAGGCCCAGGACCTGTGTGGCCGGATTGCCATGCTCAAGGGCGGGCAGGTGGTGGCGCTGGATCGCACCTCGAATCTGGTGGGGCGCTTCGGCGGTGGCAAGGTCTCGATGCGCCTGAGCGGCGCCCCGCTGCCTGCGGCGCTGCGGCCGGTTCAGGTTGGCGATGTGCAGCCGGATGGACGCATTGCGCTGCGGGTCGACGATTGGCAGGGCCTCGAGCCCATCCTTGCGCAATTGCGCGAGGCCGGCTGCCGGATCGAGGAAATGGACCTGGAGCACACCGACCTCGAGGATGTCTTCGTGAAGATCATGAACGACCCGGATGCAGCGTCGTCTGCCGTGGGCGCCCTCGGCGGAGGTGCTCGATGACCGGCTTTCTGACCCTCTTTCGCAAGGAGCTGTTGCGCTTCTGGAAGGTGGCCGTGCAAACGGTGGCGGCGCCCGTGCTGACCGCGATCCTCTATCTGCTGGTGTTCTCGCAGGCCTTGTCGCAGCACGTGCAGGTCTACCCCGGTGTGTCCTATGTGGCCTTCCTGATACCCGGCCTGGTCATGATGTCGGTGCTGCAGAATGCCTTCGCGAACGCGTCCTCGTCGCTGGTCCAGTCCAAGGTCACCGGCAATCTGGTGTTCGTTCTGCTGCCTCCGCTGTCGGCCCTGGAGGTGTTCGGCGCCTATGTGCTGGCGGCCATCGTCCGCGGCCTGATGGTCGGCCTGGGGGTCTTCCTGGTGACCGCCTGGCTGTCGCCGCCGAGCCTGGCCGCGCCGGGCTGGATCCTGGTCTTCGCGGTTCTGGGCAGTGCCATTCTCGGTACAATGGGGCTGATTGCCGGGATCTGGTCCGAGAAGTTCGATCAGGTGGCGATGTTCCAGAACTTCCTGATCATGCCGGCCACCTTCCTGGCCGGGGTCTTCTATTCGGTTCATGCGCTGCCCTCGTTCTGGCAGACGGTGTCGCACTTGAACCCGTTCTTCTACATGGTCGACGGGTTTCGCTACGGATTTTTCGGGCAGTCCGATGTCGCGCCCGGCATCAGCCTCGCGATCGTGGCCGTGACCCTCGCCGTGGTATCGGGCATCGCGCTGCGCCTGCTGCACACCGGCTGGAGGATCCGCCACTGAGCGGTAGAACCACCCCTGTCTTCGTCGTCCATCGTTTCACACCGAGCATCCATGACCACCCCCGAAAACATCGAGCGGTACATCGCCGCGGGCCTGCCCTGTGAACACCTCACCGTCGCGGGCGATGGTCGTCACTTCGAGGCGACCATCGTCTGCGCGCAGTTCGCGGGCAAGCGTCCGGTGCAGCGGCATCAGATGGTCTATGCGGTGCTCGGCGACCGCATGCGCGAAGAAATCCACGCCCTGTCAATGACCACGCTCACGCCTGAAGAATGGGCAGCGCGCGGCGCACGTTGACGGCTGGTCCATGGACAAGCTTCTGATCCACGGTGGCCGCGCGCTGCGCGGCGAGGTGCCGATGTCGGGCGCGAAGAACGCTGCGCTGCCCATCCTGTGTGCGTCGCTGCTGGTGCCTGGCACCTTCGAGATCGACAACGTGCCGCAGCTTCAGGACGTCGGCACCACGCTCAAGCTGCTCGAGCGCATGGGGGTGAAGAGCACGCGCGACGGCCATCGCGTCTCGCTCGATGCCAGCCAGGTGACGCACCTGGAGGCCGCCTATGACCTGGTGAGCACCATGCGTGCGTCCATCCTGGTTCTGGGCCCGCTGGTGGCGCGTTTTGGCGAGGCTCGGGTGTCCCTGCCCGGGGGCTGTGCCATCGGTCAGCGACCGGTCGATCAGCACATCAAGGGCCTGCAGATCCTGGGGGCCGAGATTGAAATTGCCCACGGCTATGTCATTGCGCGCGCCAAGCGCCTGAAGGGCGCTCGCATCGTCACCGACATGGTGACCGTCACCGGGACCGAGAACCTGATGATGGCGGCCACCCTGGCCGAGGGCGAGACCGTCATCGAGAACGCCGCTCGCGAACCCGAGGTGGTCGACCTGGCCAATGCGCTCATTGCCCTGGGGGCACGCATCCGCGGAGCAGGCACGGACCGGATCGTGATCGAAGGCGTGACGGCCCTGCACGGCGGCTCGCACCGGGTCATGTCGGATCGCATCGAGGCCGGCACCTTTCTGTGCGCGGTGGCAGCCACCGGCGGCGATGTGGTGCTGCGCGACTGCCAGCCCGACACGCTCGATGCCACCCTGGACAAGCTGCGCGAGTCCGGTCTCAAGATCGAGACCGGCCCCGACTGGGTGCGCGGCACCATGGCGGGTCGCCCGCGCGCCTTCAATCTGCGCACTGCGCCCTATCCCGGTCTGGCAACCGACATGCAGGCTCAGCTGATGGCGGTCAATTGCGTGGCCGAAGGTACCGGCGTCATCACGGAAACCATCTTCGAGAATCGTTTCATGCACGTGCAGGAACTGCGTCGCCTGGGCGCCGATGTCGAGGCTCAAGGCCACACCGCGATCGTGCGCGGCGTGCCGACCTTGTCGGGCGCCATCGTGATGGCCACCGACCTGCGCGCCTCGGCCGGCCTGGTGATCGCCGGCATGGTGGCCGAAGGCGACACCCTGGTCGATCGCATCTATCACCTCGATCGCGGTTACGAGCGCATGGAGCGCAAGCTCGCCACGCTGGGCGCGAGCATCGAGCGGGTGCGCACGGTGGTGGAATCATGATCACGCTGGCGCTCTCCAAGGGCCGCATCCTCGACGAGACCCTGCCGCTGCTTGCGGCGGCCGGCATCGAGGTCGATCCGGCGGTGCTCAAGTCGCGCAAGCTGATCCTGCCGACCGCCAACCCGGATCTGCAGCTGATCATCGTGCGGGCCAGCGACGTGCCCACCTATGTGCAGTACGGGGCGGCCGATATCGGCGTGGCCGGCAAGGATGTGCTGATCGAGCATGGTGGCGACGGCCTGTATCAGCCGCTTGACCTCGGCATTGCCCAGTGCCGCATGTGCGTGGCAGCCGCCAAGGGCTTCGATTACGCGGCCTCGGTTCGCCGTGGGGCACGTTTGCGCGTGGCCACGAAATTCGTCGAGATCGCACGCACCCACTTTGCGGCCAAGGGCGTGCATGTTGACCTCATCAAGCTGTACGGCTCGATGGAGCTGGCGCCGCTGGTGGGCT
>JBILSK010000344.1:0-3607 GCA_044372165.1 Burkholderiaceae bacterium
AAACCGGATTTTCGGTGTCAGGCTCGCCGCAGCGCATCAATCCCGCTGCGCAGGTCCGGGAGTCGGACTCGGCCCGGAATGCGCTGCAGAATGCGGCCATGTCGATCGATCAATACGGTAAAAGGGAGCATTCCGCTCGCATTTCCAAATTGGCGTCCCAGTTCGGTACCGTTCATTCCGGCCACGACCAGCGGATAGCTCACCGGCGAGCGGACTGCGAAGGCTTCGACCTGCTTTGGCGAGTCGATGGCAATTCCGAGAAATTGAACGCCCGTTGGCTTGAGTTCAGTATGAAGTGCCGAAAGTTCTGGCATTTCCTCGATGCAGGGCGGACACCACGTGGCCCAGAAATTGACCACCAGGGGTCGGCTGGCGAAGGACTTCATGGCCAGGGACTGGCCGCGTGGGTCCGGCAGGTTCAGGCTCCAGAAGCCGGCCACGGCTGCATCGGGTGCGGGCGTGGACGGGGATTGGCGCCACGCCACGTAGGCGCCCAGCGCGGTCGCCGCACCGGCGGCCATCACCAGCGAGGCGGTCTTCAGCAGGGGGCGCCGGGGCGGGGCCGGCGGGGTCGGATCGTTCATGCTCATGCTCAAGCCGGGCTCAGGGTATCGGCCAGCAGCCGCTCGACGTCGGCGGCGTCGCCCCGCTCGGGGGGGGTACCGCGCAAGGCGCCGCGCAGGTCATCGTGCGAGTACAGCGACAGGATCACCGGCTCATGACGCCAGGTGATGAAGAGCGCCTCGACCATCACGCGGGAGCCCTCCCGAAAGTGCGGCATCTCATCGACATCGACCTCCAGGCCAGTATCCAGGAGGCGATGCATGACGTCCTTGGGGTCGTCGTGAAAGAGCTGCAGATGGATGGGGGCATGCTCGGCAACGATGCCTTTCCAGACCGACCCCGTCAGATAGGGTGTGCAGGCAGAAAGCTGGTGCATCAGGTCCAGGGCGACTCGCCGCATGCGTGCCACCCGAGCCGGGTGCTCGGGGTCGAAGAGGTCGAGATGTTCGGCCAGCGCTCGGTCGATTTCCGTGTTGTCCGGCAGCATCCCGCGGGGGGCGCTGCGGCCATCGAGCACTTCGTCCTGCGCCCGACGCTTGGCGCTGGCGAAATCGAGTCCGCCATCGGCGATCAGGCGTGCGGCCACTGCTGCGATTTCCTGGCGAAGCGGCGGCATGCCGAGTGCGGCTTCGGGTCCCGGCGTGCCGGGCGGACGGGGAATGACGCTGGGGGCGGACATTCTTCGAGTGTATCCGACGTAGAATCCCGTCCCCATGCACCTGCACATCCTGGGAATCTGCGGCACATTCATGGGCGGCCTGGCCGCGATCGCCCGCGAAGCCGGTCACCGCGTCACCGGCTGCGATGCCGGCGTCTATCCGCCCATGAGCGATCAGCTGCGCGCGCTCGGCATCGATCTGATCGAGGGCTTCGACCCCGCACAGCTCGAGCTCAAGCCCGACGTGTGGGTGGTGGGCAACGTGGTGTCGCGGGGTAATCCGCTCATGGAGGCGATCCTCGACGCCCGCCAGCCCTATGTCTCGGGCCCTCAGTGGCTGGCTGAAGCGGTCCTGGGGCGCCGCTGGGTGATGGCGGTGGCAGGCACGCATGGCAAGACGACGACCGCGTCCTTGCTCACCTGGATCCTGCAGGCCTGCGGGCGTGAGCCCGGCTATCTGATCGGCGGCGTGCCGCTCGATTTTCCGTTCTCTGCGCGCCTGGCCGCACCGGATGCGCCCTTCGTGATCGAGGCGGACGAATACGACACGGCCTTCTTCGACAAGCGTTCGAAGTTCGTGCACTACCGGCCGATGACCGCGATCCTGAACAACCTGGAGTTCGACCACGCAGACATCTTTCCGGATCTCGCTGCGATCGAAACCCAGTTCCACCATCTTGTGCGAACCGTTCCGCGCACGGGTCGACTGGTGGTCAATGGCGCCGAGCCTGCGCTGGGGCGCGTGCTCGAGCGAGGCTGCTGGAGCGAGCGGGTGATGTTCGACCATGATGCGGGCTGGCAGGTGGCCCGGGTGGTCGAGCGCCCGGACCTGACCGAGTTCGACGTGCTGCGCGCCGGGCAGCTTCTGGGCCGCTGTCAGCTGCCCCTGGCCGGTCGGCACAACCGGTCCAATGCCGTGGCTGCGATTGCCGCCGCCGAGCATGTCGGGGTGGCGCCCACTGACGCGATCGCGGCCCTGTCGCGCTTTGGGGGCGTCAAGCGTCGGCTGGAAGTGCGCGGGCAGGTGGGTGGGGTGACGGTGATCGACGATTTCGCCCACCATCCCAGCGCGATGGCCACCACCATCGAAGGGCTGCGGGCCCGGATGGCTCCGGGCGAGCGGATTCTGGCCGTTTTCGAGCCGCGCTCCAACACCATGAAGCAGGGGGCGATGAAGGCCCGTTTGCCGGACAGCCTGGCCGGCGCCGAGCGGGCTTTTTGCTACTCGAAAGGATTGGGCTGGGATGCCAGCCAGGCGCTGGCGGCAATGGGTGCGCGGGCCAGCGTGCATGAGGATCTGGCGGCCCTGGTGGCGGCGGTGGTCGCCGAGGCGCGGGCCGGCGACCGCGTGCTGGTCATGAGCAATGGGGGCTTTGGCGGCGTGCACGGGTTGCTGTTGGCAGCCCTGGGCGAAAAAGTGAGCGCTCGCTGAGCAGCTGAAGCATGCTGATTTATCTGCACGGGTTCCGGTCTTCGCCTTCGTCCTTCAAGGCGCGCATGCTTGGCGAGGCCATGGCCCGTCGGGGCCGCGCGGCGCAGTTCGTCTGTCCGGCGCTGCCGGTGTCTCCGGCAAGGGCCATCGAGCAGGTCGAAAGTCAGTTCCGACCGGGGCCGGAGGACACCCTGGTGGGCAGTTCGCTGGGCGGCTGCTATGCCACCACCCTGGCCGAGCGTCATGGCTGTCGTGCCGTGCTGCTCAACCCCTCGAGTCGTCCAGCCGCCAGCCTGTCGCGCCATGTCGGCCCGCAGACGATGTATCACGACCCGTCGCAGTCCTTCGAGCTGCTACCGGCGCACATCGATGAACTGGCAGACCTGCAGGTCGGGCGCATCACCCGGCCCGAGCGTTATCTGCTGATTGCCGCGACCGGCGACGAAGTCCTCGACTGGCGCGACATGGTGGCGTTCTACGCCGGCGCGCCGCGCATCATCGTCCCCGGCAGTGACCACGGCCTGTCGGATTTCGCTGCGTACCTGCCCGCCGTGCTCGCCTTCGCCGGGATGAATTAATTGAATTAATTGTGGTCAGATCACAATTTCCGCATGGCGAGAAATTGTGATCTGACCCCAATTTTTCTTACGCGGCGGCGATGATCGAGTGGGGCTGCGAGCGCACCAGCCGGCCGGGTGTCGCGCCGGTCAGCTGGTCGTTGCACAGGGTCTCGACGCCGGCCACGAAGGTGTGGCGATAGCCCGTGGCCGTCTGCAGGAAACGCTTGCCGCCCGCAGGCAGGTCATAGGTCATCACCGGACGATTGAGGCGCAGTCCGGCGAGATCGATCAGGTTGAGGTCGGCCCGCAGGCCCGGGGCGATCACGCCGCGGTCGGTGATGCCATAGGCCTGTGAGGTGGCCTGGGTCTGCTTGTGGATCAAGCGTTCCAGCG
>JBILSK010000346.1:0-3597 GCA_044372165.1 Burkholderiaceae bacterium
GTATCGCAACGAACTGCAGCCCTGGGGCAATCCGCAGGCCTTGCTGCGCTTTCGCGGCCTGTCGCTGGTGGCCAAGTTCCGCTATGCGCTGCACGCCTTTCTGTGCACCAAGCGCGATGACTGGCGCGCACTTGATGGGCTGGAAGCAACCGCCTGGATTCGCCGCCATGTCGGCGAGGAAGCCTGGGAGGTCCTGTGGCGACGGCTCTTCGACTACAAGTTCTATGACCACGCCGACCAGCTCTCGGCGGCCTGGATCTGGAGCCGCATCCGGCGCATCGGGCGCTCGCGCTACAACCTGTTCCGGGAAAAGCTCGGCTACCTGGAAGGCGGATCGAGCACCCTGCTGGACGCGATGAAGGCGGCCATCATTGCGGCGGGCGGTGAGGTCAGGCTGTCGACGCCGGTGCAGAAAGTGGTCATGGATGCCAGCGGCGTGCGCGGCATCCAGACCCGCGACGGGCTCAAGCCCTTCGACCGTGTCATCAGCACCCTGCCCCTGCCCTACGTGCCCGCGCTGATGCCGGATCTGCCGGCGCCGGTGCTGGAGACCTTCCGGTCGATTCGCAACATCGCGGTGGTCTGCGTGATCGCGCGCCTCAAGCAGCGTGTCACCGACAATTTCTGGCTGAACACCAACGACCCGGAGATGGACATTCCGGGCCTGGTCGAATACAGCAACCTGCGCCCGCTCGATGAGCATGTGGTGTATGTGCCCTTCTACATGCCGGGCGAGCATCCCACCTTCGCTGAACCGGATTCCGCCTTCATCGACAAGGTGAAGCGCTACCTGAAGAAGATCAATCCGGCGCTGAGCGATGCCGACTTCATCGAGATGCGCGCCAGTCGCTACCGTCACGCGCAACCGGTGTGCGGCCCGGGATTTGCCTCGGTGCTGCCGCCGGCCAAACTGCCGGTGCGCGGCCTGTGGGTCGCCGACACCTCCTACTACTACCCCGAGGACCGCGGCATCTCCGAGAGCATCGATTTCGGACGCAAGATGGCGCGCGAAGCGCTCGCATGATCCAGGCCTTCGCCTCGCGGCAGTTCCTTGCCTTCCTGTTCACCGGCGGCCTGGCGGCCATCGTGAATTTCGGGGCGCGCATCCTGCTCAATCAGTGGATGGGCTTTTCGGCGGCCATCGTGCTGGCCTATCTGATCGGCATGACCACTGCCTTCTTTCTGGCGCGCCTGTTCGTCTTCGGTGCGGGCGATCAGTCCTTGCAGCGCTCGGCAGCCCTGTTCGCGGCGGTCAATCTGCTTGCCGTGGTGCAGACCTGGGCGGTCAGCATGGTGCTCGCGCTGTGGGGATTGCCGGCACTGGGTGTCACGCGCTTCGTGCCCGAAATTGCTCATGCAGTGGGCGTCGTGGTCCCGGTGTTCAGCAGCTACCTCGGTCACAAGCGCTGGTCCTTTCGCGATCGCGCGCAAGGATGAGGCGGCAATGAACACGCGCCCCGCCGTCATCGGACTGATCGCGCTCACCGCCTTGTATCTGTCAGTGCTGGTCTGGGCCGACTCGAACCGCCAGGTATTCGCCGGAGTGCCGGCGCTCGCCAGTGCCATGCCGGTGCTGATCGCGGCCTCCGTGCTGTCGTACCTGATCCGCTACGCGCGCTGGCACTGGCTGTTGCGCAGAGCCGGTCATGCGGTGCCGGTGCTCCGTGGCTTTGCGGGCTACATCGCCGGCTTTGCCTTCACTGCGACCCCGGGCAAGGTCGGTGAGCTGCTGCGCATCCGCTATTACGAGCCCCTGGGCGTGCCGCCTGCGCGCATCATTTCGGCCTTTGTCTTCGAGCGCCTGTGCGATCTGCTGGCCGTGCTGGCGCTGGCGGCCTTCGCACTGGGGGCGGGCCGGCACCTGGCCTTCGCCACCGCGTTCGTGCTGCTGTTTGCCAGTGGCATCGCCGCCTTTGCCTTCAATCCGGGCTGGCTCACCTGGCTGGCCGATACCCTGCACCTGCGCGGCCGCACGCGCCCCGCGGCGGGCGTGCGCGCGCTGCGCGATGGCCTGACCGGCTGTCGAACCTGGCTCACCGCGCCCGATGTCATTGTTTCGCTGGGCGCGGGCGTGCTGGCCTGGCTGCTGGCCTCGGTGGCCTTTGTCTGGCTGTTGGGTCAACTGGATCTGCCGGCCCGATGGCCCGAGGCCCTGGCCACCTATCCGCTGGCCATGCTGCTGGGCGCCGCCTCCATGCTGCCCGGCGGCGTCGGTTCCACCGAGGTCGCGACCGTCACGCTGCTGGCCCTGCAAGGCGCCCCGGTCGCACAGGCCTCGGTGGCAGCAGTCGGCATCCGCTTGTCCTCGCTGTGGTTTGCCATCGTGTGCGGTCTGCTCGCGATGACCGTGCTGGAGATGCAGCGCCGACGCAGCCCCGCGCGTGCACGGGTCGCCGCTGATCGAGGCAGGCCCTGGTCGTGATCGCCCCAGTCGCTCCTTCCTCGAACACCGATCCGTTCGCGGATCGCCCCGAGCACTCGGTCAGCGATGCGGTGATCGTCAACTACAACGCGGGCGCACTGCTGGCGCGCTGCGTGTCGGCACTGGCCGCCAGCCCGGACATCCGGCAGATCGTGGTGTCCGACAATGGATCGATCGATGGCAGCCTGGAGACACTCCGGCCCGGCGCCGCCGAAGATGCCGAAGCGGCCGAGGACGGCGACGCAGCCCGCGCATCTCGACGCGCCGCTCGGCTCACCCTGCAGGAAAACCGCGCCAATCTCGGTTTCGGACGCGCCTGCAATCGGGGCTATGGCCTCACCCGCTCGCCCTTCGTCCTGTTCATCAATCCCGACTGCATCGTGTCGGAGCACGCCGTCGCACGCCTGCTTGCGCACCTCGAAGCGCACCCGCAGACCGGGATGGCAGGCCCCTTGATCCTCAATCCGGATGGGTCCGAGCAGGTCGGTGCGCGGCGGGTCACGCCCACCCCAGGGCGTGCCTTCGCGCGGGCGTTTGGTCTGACGCGGCTGTCGCGGGCCTTTCCCCGCCTCTTTCCGGACTTCCTGCTCAACGAGGCGCCCCTGCCCGAGTCACCCCTGGCGGTCGATGCGATCTCGGGGGCCTGCATGCTGGTGCGGCGTGCCGCGGTGGAGCAGGTCGGCGTCTTCGACGAAGGCTACTTCATGCACTGCGAGGACCTCGACTGGTGCATGCGATTCCGACTGGCGGGCTGGCGGATCGACTTCGTGCCCGATGCGGTCGTCACGCATGACAAGGGCTTCAGCAGCCGCTCCCGGCCAGTGTTTGTGGAGTGGCACAAGCATGCCGGCATGGTGCGCTACTACCGGAAGTTCTTTCGCGACCGCTATCCGATGTGGCTTGGGCCGCTGGTCACGACGGCGGTGTGGGCCCGGTTCGGCGTGGTGGCCACGGGCCATTCAGCGCGGCGTCTGGCTCGGCGACTGTGGCGATGACGCCTGACCCGACGGCGCTGCGCAGGCCGCCCGCCGTCACGGCCGAGACTGCCCCCTCCTTTCGGACAGCCTTGGCGCATCGAGTCGCATGGGATATTGTTCCATGATGCCGATTCCTCCGCACGACCGGAGCACCGAAGGACGCCCAATCGTCCCGGTGCCCCCCGCCTTCAATTGGCG
>JBILSK010000345.1:0-3597 GCA_044372165.1 Burkholderiaceae bacterium
GTCTCCAAGGCCACCGGCGTGCCGCTGGCCAAGGTGGCTGCACTCGCTATGGCAGGCGTGACGCTGGCCGAGCAGGGCGTCACCGAGGAAGTGGTCCCGCCCTACTATTCGGTCAAGGAGGCGGTGTTTCCCTTCGTGAAGTTCCCGGGTGTGGACACCATTCTCGGGCCGGAGATGAAATCCACCGGCGAAGTGATGGGCGTGGGCCGCACCTTCGCCGAGGCCTTTGTCAAATCGCAGCTGGGTGCGGGCGTGAAGTTGCCCACCGAAGGCGGCGCCTTCATCTCGGTCAAGGCGTCTGACCGTGTGCGCGCGGTCGAGTGCGCCAAGGGTCTGCACGGCATGGGCTTCAAGCTGTTTGCTACCCGCGGTACGGCCGCCGCGATCAGCGCTGCAGGCCTGCCGGTCACGGCCGTGCACAAGGTTCAGGAAGGTCGCCCGAACGTCGTCGACATGATGAAGAACGGCGAGATCTCGCTGGTCGTCAACAGCGTCGAAGAAAAGCGCGGTGCCATCAATGATTCCCGCGCCATCCGGACCACGGCACTGGCGCAGCGCATCACCTACTACACCACGGTGGCCGGGGCAGACGCGGCGGTTCAAGGCATGCGCGATGTGCACGGACTCGAGGTCTATTCCCTTCAGGCCCTGCATCACTCCCTGGAAGGACTTGCAAAGTGAGCACGATTCCCCTGACTGTCCGCGGCGCACAGCTGCTGAAAGATGAACTGCATCGGCTCAAGCACGTCGAGCGTCCGGCGGTGATCGTCGCCATTGCGGAGGCGCGTGCCCAGGGCGATCTGTCCGAAAACGCCGAATACGACGCAGCGAAGGAAAAGCAGGGCTTCATCGAGGGCCGGATTGCCGAGATCGAAAGCAAGCTGGCAGTGGCCCAGGTGATCGACCCGACCACGCTGGATGCCGGCGAGCGCGTCGTGTTCGGTGCGACCGTCCAACTCGAGGACCTCGAGTCGGGCGAGACGGTGACCTATCAGATCGTCGGCGACGACGAAGCTGACATCAAGGACAGCAAGATCTCGGTGTCGAGCCCGATTTCCCGGGCATTGATCGGGAAATCGGTGGGCGACACCGTCGAGGTCAAGGCTCCCGGCGGGATCCGCGGCTTCGAGATCCTGGACGTGCAGTACCGCTAGTCGACGGGCGCGCGCGCGGCGTTGCGGCAGCCGGTCGGGCACCCGAGCGGCGTGGTGCACCCAGCGTGGCCCGTGCAGGTGCATCGGAAGAGACCTTCTTGCCGGCCGCAGAAGGGCCTGCGCCCTTGGCGGGCGGGGCGTCCTTGTTCGCACCGCGCGTCACAGGCGTCACGCTCGGGTCCAGCGCGCCGCGCGTGGTCCGGCTGCCGGGTCCGACTCGCGCCGGGCCCGCCCGAGCCGGACGGGAACCGGTGGTGGATCGGGCCGCGGTGCCCGGCTTGGCGCCGGTGGCTTTCGGAACACCCGGGCGAGCGCGCCGTGCCGGGGCGGCCTTGCCCTCGGCGGCGAGCTTTTTCGGGGCAACGATCGTGCGCCGGCGGATGGGCGCGCGTGACGGAGTGTCATCGGCGACCGGCCGCCACAGCACGACCAGCTTGCCGATGACCTGCACCAGGGCACAGCCCAGGCGCTCGGCCAGGGCCTCACCGGTGGCTGCACGGGCGCCACGGTCGTCACCGGACACGCGCACCTTGATCAGTCCATGGGCGCTCAGGGCACGGTCGGTTTCAGCGGCGACGCCATCGGTCAGGCCGGCATCGCCAACCATGACGACTGGCGACAGATCGTGGGCCCGGGCGCGCAGCGCACTGCGCTCGGCCGAGGTGAGGGTCAGGGCGCCTGGCGTGGCGGGCTCTGAATCGGGGGAAGGGTATGAAGGCATGAGGAATTGTAGTTGATGGCCAAGAATCGGTTCAGTCAGGCGTGGATGCACGCCCATCTCAATGACCCGTACGTGAAGCAGGCGCAGCAGCGCGGCTATCGCTCGCGTGCGGCCTTCAAGCTGATCGAGATCGACGAACAGGACCACCTCATTCGTCGCGGCATGAACGTGGTTGACCTGGGCTCGGCGCCGGGCAGCTGGTCTCAGGTGCTGCGCGAAAAGCTGGCGGGGCCGGAGGGCGCGGTCGATGGGCGCATCATTGCCATCGACATCCTCCCGATGGAGCCGGTGGCCGGCGTCGAATTCCTGCAGGGCGACTTCCGCGAGGACAGCGTGCTCGCCGAGCTCGAGGCCCGGATGGGGGAGGGCCAGAAGCTGGACCTTGTGGTTTCCGACATGGCCCCCAATCTGTCCGGAGTCGGGGCAGCAGATGCTGCCCGGATGGGGCATCTTGCCGAACTGGCCCTGGAGTTTGCCCAGCGTCATCTGAAGCCGCAGGGTGCTCTGCTGATCAAGTGCTTCCATGGCAGCGGCTACAGCCAGATCGTCGAGGCCTTCAAGCAGGTTTTCGTTACCGTGGCGCCTCGCAAGCCGAAGGCCTCGCGCGGGAAGTCCGCCGAGACCTACCTGCTCGGACGCACCCTGAAGGGATAGGGGCATTCGAATGGGGCGGCTTTCGGGGCTTGACAATCGATCGATGGCGCGTCGTCGTTCGCGAAAGGGCGTAGAATTGATCGGTCTTGTCCCGGCCTTTTCCGGGCATCAAAGGAGTCTGTCTCAGTGAACAACATGTTCTCCAAGGCTGCGGTCTGGCTGGTGATCGCTTTGGTGCTGTTCACCGTCTTCAAGCAGTTCGACACCCGTCAGATGCGAGGTGGCGACCTGTCCTACTCGCAGTTCATGGAAGAGGCCAAGTCGGGGCGCATCGAAAGCGTCATCGTCGACGGCCGCACCCTGCGCGCCAAGACCAAGGAAGGCCGCCCGGTGACCGTGTTCTCGCCGGGCTCCGGCGACATCTGGATGGTGTCCGACCTGATGAAGTTCGGCGTGCAGGTCGCAGCCAAGCCCGACGAGGAGCAATCGCTCCTCATGAGCATCTTCATCTCCTGGTTCCCCATGCTCCTGCTGATCGGGGTCTGGGTGTTCTTCATGCGCCAGATGCAGGGCGGCGGGCGCGGTGGTGCATTCTCGTTCGGCAAAAGCCGGGCGCGTCTGCTCGATGAGTCCAACAACACGGTGACCTTTGCCGATGTCGCTGGCTGCGATGAAGCCAAGGAAGAAGTCCGCGAGCTGGTCGACTTCCTGCGTGACCCCTCCAAGTTCCAGAAGCTCGGCGGTCGTATTCCGCGCGGCGTGCTGATGGTTGGCTCGCCCGGTACCGGCAAGACCCTGCTGGCCCGCGCGATCGCCGGCGAAGCCAAGGTACCGTTCTTCTCGATCTCCGGCTCCGACTTCGTCGAGATGTTCGTGGGTGTGGGTGCGGCCCGCGTGCGCGACATGTTCGAGCAGGCCAAGAAGCAGGCACCTTGCATCCTGTTCATCGACGAGATCGATGCGGTCGGCCGTCAGCGTGGTGCCGGCCTGGGCGGCGGCAATGACGAGCGCGAACAGACCCTGAATCAGTTGCTGGTCGAGATGGACGGCTTCGAGACCGGGCAGGGCGTGATCGTGATCGCGGCCACCAACAGGCCCGACGTGCTGGACCCCGCGTTGCTGCGCCCA
>JBILSK010000347.1:0-3596 GCA_044372165.1 Burkholderiaceae bacterium
CCTCGTCCTGCAGCATGCGCCAGGCAAACAGGGGCTTGAGCAGGATCGCGACACACAGCGCCTGTGCGGCAGGGCCTGTCCAAACGGTGTTCAGCAGCGTGCATAGCGCGACAGCGACGGCGACCACCCCGGCCGCGCCGACGCACCAGGCCAGCGTGCCGAAGAGGAAGGGGCGTGAATGGTGCGGTCGCACTGCGGCGGGTCGAATGAGGTCAGGCGAGCCCACTGCGAGGGCAGCGGATGATACGACCGATGTAACGGGTGCAATCCACGGCCCCACCCGCTCCAGGTACCGGCCCATCCAGACCACCGGATGCAGGGCGGCCCGCGGCTCGCCAAAGGCACGGTCGATGGCGAGCGCCAGCAGCACCGCGAGCGGCATGGCCCAGGATTGCGGCAAGATCAGCGCCGCCTGCAGCAGCTCCATGAGGCTCAGTCCTCGATACCCCGTTGTGCCGGAATGCCCGCCTTGAAGGCGTGCTTGACCAGCGTCATCTCGGTGACCGTATCGGCCAGCTCGATGATCTCTGGCGGGCAGCGGCGACCGGTGATCACCACGGTCACCTCGCGCGGCCGCTCGCGCAGCGTGTCGAGCACGTCCTGCAGCGGCAGCCAGCCATAGATCAGCGGATAGGTGAGTTCATCCAGCACGACCATGAAGTTGTCGCCCGACAGGATCGCCGCGCGGGCCCGCGTCCAGCCCTCGCGCGCCAGCTGCGCCGAGTGTTCCAGGTCCTTGCTCTTCCAGCTGAAGCCGTCGCCAAGCCCTTCGATCGACAGGCCCAGGGCCTCGAAGGCACGGTGTTCGCCGAAGCGCGCAGTGGGCACCTTCATGAACTGAAAGATGCGCACCTCCTTGCCGTGCACATGCTTGCGGCCGAAGGCGCGCAGGGCCAAGCCGAAGGCGGCCGTGCTCTTGCCCTTGCCGTCGCCGGTGTTGACGATGATCAGGCCGCGGCGCTCGCCTTCGGGTCGTTCGTAGCCACGTTCGGTGGGCGGGGTTTCGATCTGCATGGTCTCTGATGCTCGAGGTCGGGTTGTCGCGGGTTGTCGCGTGTCGTGGGGCTCAGCGGGGCAGCGCGATGGCGCGGCCCTCATGGAGATGGATTGCGATGCGCTGCTCGAAGACGGCCTCGAGGGCGCGATGGGCGTGCGGATCGGTGCAGGCACCCGCAAAGCGGATGTGCCCGTGTTCGACGATGACCAGTTCGTCGGCCATCAGCGCCAGCGTCAGCTCGTGCAGCACGCTCACCACCGTGCGTCCGCGGGCCACGAGCTCGTGCACCAGCGCGATCCAGTCGGCCTGATGCGGTGGATCGAGGTTGGCCAGGGGTTCGTCCATCAGCATCACCTCGGCTTCGACGGCCAGCATGCGGGCCAGCAGGACGCGCTGGCGCTCGCCGCCCGACAGGCTGCCCAGGGCGCGATCGCGCCAGTCCCAGGCCTGAGTCTGGCGCAGGGCGCGTTGCACCGCGGCATGATCGGCGGGCCCAGGCGGCGCCAGCCAGCCCTGATGCGGCAGACGGCCCAGCATCGCCACGTCATAGGCACTGAGGTCGTCGGCACCGCTGTCGCCTGCGCCGCTCTGGGCCAGCCAGGCCAGGGTCCGGGCGCGTTCGCGCAGGCTCAGGTCGGACAGCGCGCGGCCCAGCAGGCGCACCTGCCCCGAGGCGGGCAACACGCCGGCCAGCGCCTTGAGCAGCGTGGACTTGCCCGCGCCATTGGGGCCGACGATGCTGGTCCAGCGCCCCTGTGCCAGGGCGATGTCGATGCCCTGGAAGACCGCGCGACGCGCGCGGCGCTCGCCCACGGTGGCACTCAGACCGATGGCCTGCAGGGCGATCGCTCCAGGCGATCGATGGACGACGCTGTCGGCGGACCGAGTCGCTGCGTGGTCGTGAGCACTCATGGCATCACTCCGAGCGCCTGTGCATCAGCCACAACAGGTAGCCGCCGCCCAGCACCGCGGTCAGCACGCCTACCGGCAACTCCTGCGGCGCCAGCAGCCCGCGGGCGAGCAGGTCCGCAGCCATCAGCAACACGCCGCCGGCGAGGCTGGCCAGTGCGATCAGCGCGCCATAGGCCGGCCGCACCAGGCTGCGCACCAGATGCGGTGCCGCCAGGCCGATGAAAGCGATCAGGCCGGTCTGGGCCACGGCAGTGCCGGTGGCCAGGGCCAGCACGCCGATCAGCACCGCGCGCAAGGGTGCCAGGGGTACCCCCAGGCTGGCTGCGGTGAACTCGCCCAGGGCCAGCGCATCGAGGGTTCGGGCCAGACCCAGGCCCAGCGTCAGGCACAGGGCCCAGGCCGTGGCCATCAGTGCGCAGGCGGTCCAGCCCAGAAAGCCGGTGGAGCCCAGCATGAAGGCCTGCATCGCCTGAAGAATGTCGGGCGCGCTCAGGGTGACCAGCGAGGTGAGCGCGCCCAGCACCACGCCCACGATCACGCCGGCCAACAACAGGCGCAAGGTGTGTTGCACCCCGCGGGCCAGGGTCAGGGTGAGCATCACCGCGAGCACGGCGCCCGCAAAGGCCGCACCGGTGAGGCCCAGCCGGACCAGCCACTGGCCCGCAAAGGGCGATGCGCCGAGGGTCGCCAGCGCGGCCGCGACCCCGAGCGACGCGCCCGAGGCACTGCCCAGCAAGAAGGGATCGGCAAGCGGATTGCGAAACAGGCCCTGGGCGATGGCCCCGGCCAGGCCCAGCAAGGCCCCGGCCAGAAAGGCGCCCACCGTGCGGGGCGCGCGGATCTGCAGCACGATCTGGGCAGCGGCCGGATCGGCCAGCGCATCGCTTACCGTCTGCAGGCCGGTGCTGCCGATGCCCAGTCCGAGCAGCGACAGGAGTGCTGCCATCAGGATGAGGGCTGCGCCCAGAAGCGGCGCCTGGCGCGTGCCCGGCAGCGTGGCGCTCATGGCGCCTTGTCCCGCAGGCAGCGCGCCATCAGTTGCGCCGCTTCCGCCATCCGTGGGCCGGGTCGCACCAGGACATCCCCCTCTGCCGCGGTGAACACGCAGACGCGTTGCTCGCGCACGGCGCGAATCGTGCGCCAGCCGGGGCGCTCGGCCAGACCGCTCGATCCGCGCTCGCTCAGCAGGATCAGGTCAGGATTGGCGCGGACCACGAACTCGGGATTGAGCTTCGGAAAAGGACCGAGCGAGGCGGGGACGATGTTGCGCACGCCCAGTCGAGTCAGGGTCTCGCCGATGAAGGAGGATTCGCCCGCGGCGTAGGGCGCCGGATTGACCTCGAAGTAGACCCGCACCGGGGCCGGGCGTGCCGGCAGGGATTGCGCGGCGGCCGACACACCGGCATCGATGCGTCGCCACACGCGCGCGGCTGCAGCCTCGTCCTGGCCGAGCAGGCGGGCGAGGGTGCCCAGGGTGCGACGCACATCCGCATGACTGCGCGGTTCGAGCGCGACGACCTTCAGGCCGAGCGCTTCCAGCCGATCGATCGCGCGCGAATGGCGCTGCACCAGCACCACCTCGGGACGCAGGGCCACGATCGCCTCGATGCCGGGATCCATGCCGCCGCCCACGCGGGGCAGGGCATCGAGCTCGGCAGGCCAGTTCGTGTAGCGATCGACGCCGACC
>JBILSK010000348.1:0-3593 GCA_044372165.1 Burkholderiaceae bacterium
GTGAGCGGCCTGCATGCCGACGAATCCATGTCGCTCGGCTCGGACCAGGACAACGACCTGGTGCTGCGCGATGCGCCCTTCGTGTCGGCCCAACTGGCCTGGCAGGAAGGCACGCTGGTGTGGCGCGACGCATACGGCGAGTTCGCCCTGTCGTGGCCACATCTCATTCGGGCGGGCAGACTTTCGTTGCTGATCTGCATCGCGTCACGCGCGTGGGAAGAGCCCGCCGACGACCTGCCTGTCCTGAGCATTGCGGATGGCTCGAGCGAGGCCTCCCGCCCACCGCTGGCAGCCGAACGGGCCCCCGATGAAGACGCACCCGAACTGACTCCAGCGCGCGGCACAGGATACATCGCCTCCGACCCGATCCTGGCCCACGCCCTGCGCGGAGCGCTTGAACAGAGCGCCGAACACTCCGCGGACGCATCCGGATCATCGCCATCGTCGGCCCCGGAAACGGCCCCCGGACAGCGCATGCGGTGGGCCGTGCTTGCCCTGCTGGCTGTTGCCGCGCTGGGGGTGCTGATGACGCGAATCGATCTGGGCTCCGCCCGCAAGAGCGCCGAATCCGTGTCGCCTGATCCTGCCGACGCTGCGCAGGCCAGCCTCGACCCGGCCGTTCTGACAGCGGTGAGAACCCACATCGCCGCGGCAAGACTCGACCCTCAGGTGCGCGCAGCGATCGTCGGCAATCGAATCCGCCTGACCGGGGTGGTGGAATCGGACGAGGTCATGGAAGCCTTGCTGCGCCGAATCTCCGGCAGCACCCAGCAGATCGATCTGGATCTGCTGACTCAAGGCGAGTTCGCGGTACGGGTCAGGGAGATGTCCGCCACCTTGCCCGGCGATGTCAGTGCAGCGGCTGCCGGCATCGGGCAGATCCTGCTTGAAGGAACCGTGGAATCGACCGGCGAGCGCACTCAGCTACTCGCGATGGCGCAGCGGCTGATTCCTCACGCCTCGGCCGTCCGGAGTCGGCTGCTCACCCGTGCGGAACGAGCGCTGATCGCGGCCGAACGACAGGGGCAGCCCCTGCCGCCTGCGGCGAGCCCCACGCCGCCCGGAGTCGCCCCAGCGCCGATCGCACCCAGACTGCCACCGATGGCGGCCGTGGTCAGTGGCGACTCCGGCTACCTGATCCTGCGCGATGGCAGTCGAGTCCTGCCGGGCGGAATGATGCAGGGCATGCGCCTGGAGCGGATTGGCGAAACCGAGTTGATCGTGTCCGATGCACGCGGGCAGCGCTTCCGGATTGCTCGATGACCTCGAGTGACAAGAACGAGGTCGCGGCAGACTTCAGCGACCTCCTGACCGAATTGTCAGGCCCGCAGGCGATGCAGCATCGTGCCCGGCTCCTCGAGCACTTGAGAGCGCTGGAGACGCGACTCGGCCTTCAAGCCGCGAGCGGCCAGACCAGCCTCTCATGGGTGCGACTGCAAGCCGCCCGGACTGCGGTGCGAGAGGCCCTCGAGATCCTCGAGGCCCTGCCGCCACCGCCAACATGAGAGATGTCCTGACACGCCCCCCGAAGCTGCGATAACCTCTGACCTTCACCTCGCCTCACCCAGGACCACGTCGTGCTGAACACTTCGTCCGCAGTCACATTCCAGTTCCTCAACAACACGGTCGCGACCGCCTTGAACCGGCAGGAAGTCACCCTTCGTGACTCGATCACCAAGGCCGGCGCCGAACCCAGCTCGGTGCAGTTGCTCGATCTGCAGCAACAGGTCCAGCAGTGGACATTGATGGTGTCCCTGCAAAGCACCATGGCCAAGCAGGTGGGCGACTCGATGAAGGAGGTCATCCAGAAGGCTGGATGACCGCTTCGCTCCTTACTGGAAGAACTCCTTGACCTTGTCCTTCCAGGACTTGGTCTGGGGGCTGTGCTTGTCTTCGTTGATGGTGCTGTCGAGCTCGCGCAGCAACTGCTTCTGACGATCGGTCAGGCGCACCGGCGTCTCCACCGTGACATGCGCATACAGGTCGCCGGGGTAGCTCGAGCGCACGCCCTTGATGCCCTTGCCGCGCAGCCTGAATGTCTTGCCTGACTGGGTCCCTTCCGGCAGTTCGATCTCGGCATCACCGCTCAAGGTCGGCACCTTCACGCTGCCGCCCAGCGCGGCAGTGGTGATGCCCACCGGCAACTCCACATGCAGGTCGTCGCCGTCGCGCTTGAAGACCGCGTGCTCCTTCAGGTGGATCTCGACATAGAGATCGCCCGGTGGTCCCCCGTTGACGCCCGGCTCGCCATTGCCCGCGGACCGAATGCGCATGCCGTCATCGATGCCCGCGGGAATCTTCACCTGCAAGGTGCGTGTGCGCTTGACGCGCCCCGCCCCCTTGCAGGTCTCGCACGGATCGGGAATCACCTTGCCGCTGCCGTGGCAGGTCGGGCAGGTCTGCTGGATCGAGAAGAACCCCTGCTGCACGCGTACGGCGCCCTGCCCCTTGCAGTCACGACAGGTCTGCGGCTGGGTGCCGGGCTTTGCGCCACTGCCCTTGCAGGCCTCGCATGAATCCCAGGAGGGCACGCGAATCTCGGTCTCGTAGCCGCGCGCGGCCTGCTCCAGCGTGATCTCCATCGCGTAGCGCAGGTCGGCACCGCGATACACGCCGTTGCCACCCCGACCGCGTCCGCCCTGATTGCCGAAGATGTCTCCGAAGATATCGCCAAAGACATCGCCGAAGCCGCCCCCGAAGCCCTGCCCGCCCGGACCCGCGGCATTGGGATCGACGCCCGCATGCCCGTAGCGGTCGAACGCCTCGCGCTTGGACGCATCCGAGAGCATCTCGTAGGCCTCCTTGACCTCCTTGAATTTCTCTTCTGCGTCCTTGCTATCCGGATTGCGATCCGGGTGGTACTTCATGGCGAGCTTGCGATACGCCTTCTTGATGTCGTCCTCGGACGCATTCTTGGCCACCCCAAGCACTTCGTAAAAGTCACGTTTCGCCATCTGCCGTCTTCCCGTATCCCGTAAGAGTCCTGTCCTTCAACGGCACAGGCCCGGTGCTTGCGCCCGGGCCCGGCCTTCCGTCGTATTGTGCGCTGCCGAAGGATCAGGCGTCGCGCTTGACTTCCTTGAACTCGGCGTCGACCACGTCGGCATCCTTGGCCGAAGCGCCGCCTGCCGCACCCCCTGCAGCACCTGGAGCCGCTCCGGCTTCCTGGCCCGCATAGGCCTTCTCGCCGATCTTCTGGGCTGCGGTCATCAACTCGGCTGCCGCCGCATCAATGGCTGCCTTGTCATCCGACTTCAAGGCTTCTTCCGCACCCTTGATGGCCGACTCGATCTTCTCCTTTTCGCCGGCATCAAGCTTGTCGCCATGCTCGCCGAGCGACTTGCGCACCGAGTGCACCAGGCCATCGGCCTGGTTGCGGGCCTCGACCAGCTCACGACGCTTGTGGTCCTCGGCCGCGTTGGCCTCGGCGTCCTTCACCATCCGCTCGATCTCGGCCTCGTTCAGGCCGGAGTTCGCCTTGATGGTGATCTTGTTCTCCTTGCCGCTCGCCTTGTCCTTGGCCGAGACATGCAGGATGCCGTTGGCGTCGATGTCGAAGGCCACCTCGATCTGCGGCGTGCCACGCGGAGCCG
>JBILSK010000349.1:0-3587 GCA_044372165.1 Burkholderiaceae bacterium
GGCGCGCTCGCTGCGACGCTTGAGCGGCTTGGCGTGGTGCAAGGCGACCGAGTGGTTGCTTACATGCCGAACATCCCGCAGACGATGACAGCCTTGCTGGCGGTCACGGGGCTGGGCGCCATCTGGTCCAGTTGCGCGCCGGACATGGGAGCCGCTGGAGTGCTCGACCGTTTCATCCAGATCGAGCCGACCGTGCTGATTGCAGTGGATGGCTATCGATATGGGGGGCGGGATTTTGATCGCCGCGAGGTGGTCAGGGAACTGGTCGCTCGGTTGCCGTCCTTGAAGGCTGTCGTGTTCGTGCCCTATCTCGACGAGGATGCGCAGATGGGCTCGGTGATCTCGACGCCCGCAACCCAATCGAGCCCGGCTCGCTCACTGCCGGTGCTGAGCTGGGCCGATGCGATCGCCTCGAGGCAGGTCCTGCGGCCGGTACCAGTGCCCTTCGATCACCCGCTGTGGATTGTCTATTCGTCCGGCACGACCGGCATGCCCAAACCGATCGTGCATGGCCACGGCGGCACGGTGATCGAATATCTGAAGGCAATGCAGCTGCATTGCGACATCGGCGAAAGCGACCGCTTCTTCTGGTTCACGTCGACCAACTGGATCATGTGGAACATGACGGTTTCCGCACTGATTCCGGGTAGCACGGTGCTGCTGTTCGATGGCAACCCGGGCTACCCGGATCTCGGGACCCTGTGGCGATTTGTCGAACGTGAGAAGGCCAGTTTCTTTGGCTTGTCACCGGCCTTCGTGCAGCTGAACATCAAGGCAGGCCTTGTACCGCGAGCGCAGTTCGACCTGTCCTTCCTCAAGACGATCGGCGCAACCGGGTCACCGTTGACAGAGGATGCCTACCGATGGATCTACGGCAGCGTTCATCCGGACATTCTGCTGGCCTCGATCTCCGGAGGCACCGATCCCAATACTGCCTTTCTGGGCACCTGTCCCATTGCGCCAGTCTACGCGGGCGAAATGCAGGCGCGTGGACTGGGCTGCGCGGTGCAGGCGTTTGACGACGCAGGCCATCCGGTCATGGGCGAAGTGGGCGAGCTGGTCTGCACCGAGCCGCTGCCCTCCATGCCCTTGTATTTCTGGGGGGATACCGACGGACGCCGCTACTTCGAAAGCTACTTCGACACCTTTCCCGGAGTCTGGCGGCACGGCGACTGGCTTGCGCTGAATCGTCGTCCCGAGACGGTGACGGGCGTGATCTATGGTCGCTCCGATTCCACCATCAATCGTCACGGAATTCGCATGGGCACCAGCGAGCTGTACCGAGTCGTGGAGGGGTTCGACGAAGTCGCCGATTCGCTGGTCATCGACCTTGAATACCTGGGCAAGGCCTCCTGGATGGCCTTGTTCGTGGTGACTCGCACGGATGTCGTGCTCGATGAGGCTTTGAAGGGGCGACTTCTGGACGCCATTCGCACGCACCTGTCAGCCCGCCATGTACCCAACGAGGTCTTCTCGATTCTCGAGGTGCCGCGAACGATTTCCGGCAAGAAGCTGGAGGTGCCGATCAAGAAGATCCTGCTCGGGCAGCCCGCGGAGAAGGCCTGCAACCGTTCAGCCATGCTCAATCCCGATTCGATCGACTGGTTCGTGGATTTCGCGGCGCAGCGAGCGCAATGAAAGTCGCCCTGAATGTGACAAGGATGCGATAGACGAGACACATATTCTCGGGCACTGTCACGGTCATCGTCCTTCGGGATGGGGCCCGTTTGATCGGGGTCGTGAGGAGAAGAGCCGTGTCTGTGCATGTCCCTGGAGCCCGGCGTGCCTGCCTGGGTGCTGGATTGGTCAGTGTGCTGTCTGCATGCGGCGTACCGCGCCTGCCTGTCGAACAAGCCGAACTCTCGCGGTCCATCGAGCCGCGGGTCACTCCGTTTTCCTCGGGCCGGCTGACGTTGCCCGATCAGGTGGGGTGGACTCGCGCTTCCTTTCATCCCAGCAAGCCCCCGACGCGCTACGACATCACCGAAGTCTCGGGTGAGCGGGTACTCGAGGCTCGCTCCGAGCAGTCGGTTTCCGGCCTGATGCACCCTGTGCAAGCCGATCCGCGCACGGTGCAATGGGTTGAATGGCGTTGGTGGATCGAGAACGCCTTGCGGGACACCGACATCGGTGATCGTCACTCCGATGACTCGCCTGCGCGACTGATGCTGACATTCGATGGCGACAGTGCTCGTCTGCCCGTCAAGGAGCAGATGCTGGGGGAGCGCTTCAAGCTCTTCACGGGCCGGGACATGCCCTTTGCCACCCTCATGTACACCTGGGACGCTTCACGACCGGTGGAGTCGATCACGCCCAGTCCGCATACTGCACAGATCCGCAAGATCGTCGTTCAATCCGGCGCGAGCCAGGTGCGCACCTGGATGCGTTTCAGACGCAATTTCCGTGAAGATTTTCTACGTGCTTTCGGTGAGGAGCCTGGACGACTGAGCGGTCTGATCGTGATGACCGACTCGGACAACACAAAGCAGCACGCTCGCAGCTTGTACGGCGATATCCGCCTGCATGCCCAGGTGTCCTGATTCACGGTCGGTGGGTTTGCCGCGTTGTTCAGGTGCACTCGAGCGAACCCGACGGCGAGCGTTTGTGTCAGTGCTACTGTGACGCTGAGCGCTTCACTTTCATCAGGAACTCGAGCGCATCGCGTGCGGTGAGATCAGGGTCTTCTTCCATGGGAAGGTGGCCCAGGTTCGGGTAAACGATGAGCTGGCTGTCACGGATGTCGCGCTTGAAGCGCTCGCCCATCACCGGCGGAAACCAGGGGTCAAGCGCCCCCCATTGGATCAAGGTCGGCACCCTGAGGGTGTGGACATCTTCCCAGCCGGTGGCGCTGCTCTGGGTTCGTGCCCGGTCTCCCAACGCTGCCCGGTTGCCAGGGCGACGCATCAGGTCGGCGTAGCGACTGGACAAGGCGGGTGTGACCTTGCTTCGGTCGGCATAGATCGACTTGAGGCTGCTCTCCATGACGCTGTCGACCGGCGCCCAGCGCAGCAGTTCACTGAGAAACGGTGTGCGCGCCCATCGCAATCCGAGCGAGCCTGGCACCGAGCTGTCGGCAGGATAGCCCGCCGCGTCGACGAGGATCAGCGCGTTGATCCGCTCGGGGTGACGCAGTGCAAACCGCCACGCGTACTGCCCGCCCAGGCTGTTGCCCGCTATGGCAAAGCGCTTGAGTCCGGCGGCAGAGGCGAATCGCTCGAGGAAATCGAGGGTGGCCTGCGCGGAATAATCACCCGAGGGATGCGGGCCGGTCAGACCGAAGCCAGGCAGATCCAGCCTGACCACCCTCATGTGTGGCGAGAGTTCGCGAGCCCAGCCATCCCAGGTGTGCAGGGATGAGGCCGTGCCATGCAACAGCAGGATGGCCGGCGGCTCAGTGTCGCCAGGCGAGGTCGCTGGGTTGGGGCCTTCATCGCGCCAGTGCACTTCCAGACCATCCATGGGCAGAAAGCGCGACGGCGCGGCACCATAGCGTGTCTTCAGCCCTCCCAGAGGCAGGTCAGTCTGGCACGCGGCAAGCGCCAGGGCAGCACAGAGCAGGGCCGCGCGAGTCAGCAGTCTTGAACGCA
>JBILSK010000350.1:0-3583 GCA_044372165.1 Burkholderiaceae bacterium
GTTCTGGAAGAAATCCGTGATCGGATCTTCTATCCATTGGTCTCGGGCCGTGAGGGGGGCAGCGGCCTGGGGCTCACGCTGGCGCAGACCTTCGTGCATCAGCACGATGGCCTGATCAGTTGCGAGAGTCGCCCCGGCAGGACCGATTTCCGGATCCTGCTGCCGCTGCCCTGAGTTCACCGGAGCCTCCGGTCGAGTTGCACTGCCACGGAAGCCTGAGCGCATGAACGAAGTCTGGATCGTTGACGATGATCAGTCGATTCGCTGGGTACTGGAGCGGGCCTTGCAGCGCGAGGGGCTCGATGTGCGCGCCTTTGCGTCGGCAACCGAGTGCCTGAAGGTCCTGCAGGTCGAGGCGCCCAAGGTGCTGGTGTCCGACATCCGCATGCCTGGTCAATCGGGCCTGGACCTGTTGCAGCAGGCCAAGGCGCTGCACCCCGGCTTGCCGGTGATCATCATGACCGCTTTCTCGGACCTGGAAAGCGCGGTGTCCTCGTTTCAAGGCGGGGCCTTCGAGTACCTGCCCAAGCCCTTCGATTTGAACCAGGCGGTCGAGTTGATCCGGCGCGCGCTGGCCGAAAGCGATCGCGAGGCCGCGGCGGACGAGTCGCCCATGGATGCGCCCGAGATGCTCGGCCAGGCGCCGGCGATGCAGGAGGTCTTTCGCGGCATCGGGCGTCTTTCGCAGTCCAACGTGACCGTCCTGATCACCGGCGAGTCGGGCAGCGGCAAGGAGCTTATTGCGCGAGCCTTGCATCGTCACAGCGTGCGGGCGGCGCAGCCTTTCGTCGCCCTCAATGCGGCCGCGATTCCCCGTGATCTGCTGGAGTCCGAGCTCTTCGGCCACGAGCGCGGCGCGTTCACCGGTGCGCAGCAGACACGCCGGGGTCGCTTCGAGCAGGCCGAGGGCGGCACGCTGTTTCTGGACGAGATCGGCGATATGCCACCCGAACTGCAGACCCGTCTGTTGCGGGTGCTGTCCGATGGCCATTTCTATCGGGTCGGTGGCCACCAGCCGCTCAAGTCCAATGTGCGCGTGATTGCGGCCACCCATCAGAACCTCGAGGAGCGGGTTCGCCAGGGCCTCTTTCGTGAGGACCTCTTTCATCGCCTGAACGTGATCCGCCTGCGCCTGCCTGCGCTGCGCGAGCGTGCCGAGGATATCCCGCTGCTGGTGCGCCATTTCATGGGGCGCAGCGCGCGCGAGCTGGGCGTCGAAGCCAAGCGACTGTCCGATGACGCACTGGCGCGGCTGTGCGGGTTTGGCTGGCCGGGCAATGTCCGGCAACTCGAGAACGTGTGCCACTGGTTGACCGTGATGGCACCGGGCCAGACGATAGAAGCGAAGGACTTGCCGCCGGAGGTGATGGCGGCCGAGCCCTTGATGCCGACGGCAAGCGTTGTGCTGAGTGATGAGGCCGCGGTGCTGTCGCCCTGGCCGGTGGACGCCGGGGGCGAGCGCGGCACGGCGACCGCCGAGCGGGCAGCGGGCCTGCCGCGTCCCGCAACAGAGGCTGCTCTGGTCGGCATGCCGGTGGTGCCGGCGGCCTCGTCCGGTACGCCCCCCTGGGCCTCACTGCTCGAAGCCGAAGTGGCGCGTCTGCTCGCCCTGCAGTCCGCGCGGGGTGAGCCGCCGCCGGAACAGTCCGAGTTGATGGATCAGCTCACCCGGATCTTCGAGTCGACACTGATCCGCACGGCCCTGCGGCACACGCGCGGCAGGCGGATCGATGCTGCGCTGAGATTGGGCATCGGGCGCAACACGATCACCCGCAAGATCCAGGACCTCGGCCTGGAGGACGATTGACCGCCTCGCAGCGGGCCTGCCGGCGGCTCGTGGCCTCAGGCCGGACGCTTCAGCTCCAGCACCACCGGCGCATGGTCTGAGGGCTGCTCGCGCTTGCGCGGGGCACGGTCGATGGTGCAGGCCGTGACCTGTGCCTTGAGGGCGTCGCTCACCAGCAGGTGATCGATGCGCAGGCCCTTGTTGAGGCGAAAGGCCAGCTGGCGATAGTCCCACCAGCTGAAGGTCTTCTCGGGTTGTTCGAACAGACGCCAGGCGTCGTGCAAGCCCAGTGCTGTGAGCTTCCTGAACCGCTCGCGCTCGGGGTCCGAGCAGAGCACCTGGCCGGCCCAGGCCTGGGGGTCGTGCACATCGCGGTCGTCGGGGGCGATGTTGTAATCGCCGGCCAGCACCAGTTGCGGCGAAGTCCTGATCGACTCGGCGATCCAGTCGGTCAGCGCGTCCAGCCAGCGCAGCTTGTAGTCGTACTTGTCGCTGCCGACGGCCTGGCCGTTGGGCATGTAGGCGCAGACCACCCGCACGCCATCGAAGCTTGCGCTGATCAGCCGCTTCTGTTCGTCGGGAAAGTGCGGATTGCCGACCACCACGTCGGCCGGCTCCCAGCCGCGCTCGACGCGCCACAGCAGGGCCACCCCGTTGTAGGTCGGCTGTCCCGAGAACAGTGCGCGGTAGCCGGCCTCGGCCAGCTGTGCCGCAGGAAACTTCTCGTCGGTGAGCTTGGTCTCCTGCAGGCACAGCACGTCCACCGCCTGCGTCTGCAGCCAGTCGAGCACGTGCGGCAGGCGCACCTTCAGTGAATTGACATTCCAGGTGGCGATCTTCATCTCGCCATTCTGACACCGCGCAGGCCTGTCAGGCCGGACCCGACACCCCTCGACTTGCCCGGCCCGAACGGAACAGCTATAACGCCCGGCACCCGGATGCCCCGCACGCTGGGGCTCTTCATCGCTGTCCTTGTCGAGACTTTGCATGAGCCAGACCTTGCTTGACCTGTTGGCCGTCGGCGCCGACAGCGCCCCCGCCCTTCGTGCGCCCGGCCGTGAGGCCCTCACCTATGCTGGCTTGCGCGCCCTGGTGCACACCACGCTCGAGCGACTGAATGCGCTGGGTATCGGTCGCAACGACCGGGTGGCGATCGTGCTGGACAACGGCCCCGAGATGGCCGCCTGCTTCGTCAGCTGCGCCTGTGCCGTGGCCAGTGCGCCGCTCAATCCTGCCTACCGTGCCGATGAATTCCGCTTCTACCTGGATGACCTGCAGGCTGTGGCGCTGATCGTCGCGCAAGGCAGCACCAGCCCGGCGATCGAGGTGGCGCAGCAGCTGGGCGTGCGGGTGATCGACCTGGTCGTGGCGCCCGATTCACCGGCTGGCAGCTTCGAGCTCAGGCCACGCGAGGCAGGCACGACGACGGCCGCCGCCTTGCCCGGTGCGGCCCACCCGGACGATGTGTCGATGGTGCTGCATACCTCGGGCACAACCTCGCGGCCCAAGATCGTGCCGCTGTCGCAGGCCAACCTGTGCGCCTCCGCCCGTCACATCCGGCAGACGCTGGCGCTGGGCCCCGCCGACTGCGGCCTGAACATCATGCCGCTCTTCCATATCCACGGCCTGATCGCCGGCGTGCTCACGCCGCTGTCGGCCGGCTCCCAGGTCTTCTGCACGCCCGGGTTCAACGCGCTCAAGTTCTTCGGCTGGATGGACGAGGCGCAGCCGACCTGGTACACCGCCGTGCCCACCATGCACCAGACGATTCTGTCGCGTGCCGGCAAGAACACCGAC
>JBILSK010000018.1:0-11647 GCA_044372165.1 Burkholderiaceae bacterium
CGATCCTCGGCCTGCCGGTCGACACCTCGCTGCGCAATCCGGGGGCCAGTGCCGTGATCTACGGCGCAGTGGACGCTCGCGGCATCGTGTTCGATGGCGTGGCCGACGCCTTGTCGGTGCCGGACACTGATCTGCGCCTGTTCGGCAAGCCCGAATCCTTCGCCAAGCGCCGCATGGGTGTGGCGCTGGCCCGGGCCGCCGATACCGACACCGCCCGGCGCAATGCCAAGCTGGCCGCATCGAGGGTCAAGCCGCGGGTGGCTTGAGTCGTCAGGCAGGCGAAAAGCGCAGCACCCCGTCGTCGCCGAGCTCCCGGCTCAGGCGGCCCGCATACCAGAGCGCATGCAGGTGGGCGAGTGATTCGCCCAGTGCGAACATCATCTGGTGGGCGTCGAATTCGCGCCCGAAGATGATCTTCACGCCCTCGGCACCGTGCCGAGGGCGCTCGCGACACGCCGCTTCGATCACCGACAGCCGCTCGGCGTGATGCTCGCGCAGCTGATCGATTCGCCGGTGCAGGCCTCGAAACGGCCGTCCGTGCGAGGGCAGCACCAGGGTGTCTGCGTCGCAGGGCGCGTAGCGCCCGAGCGAATCGAGGTACCAGGTGAGCGGATTGGCCTCGGGTTCCATGTCGAACACCGAGACGTTGGTCGAAATGCGCGGCAGCACCATGTCGCCCGAAATCAGGATGTTCTCGGCTTCGCACCAGAGCGCGGCATGCTCGGACGAGTGCCCGGTGCCGACGATCACCTGCCAGTCGCGATCGCCGATCGACAGGACCTCGCGGTCAAGGATGCGTCGAAAGCGCTGCGGCGGCGGCACTACCAGGCTGGGGAAATGCGAGCGGGTGCGCTGACGCAGGGCGTCGAGCTCGGGGCTGTCGGCCATGCCGTTGCGCCGGTAGTGCTTGTAGGTGGCGTGCGGGTCGGTGCCCGGCATCTCGACGGCCAGGATGCGGCCGACCGCGTACTCGCCCAGGGTCATCCACAGCGGCGCATCGAAGCGCTCGGTGAGCGTGCCGGCCAGCCCGATGTGGTCAGGGTGGTGGTGGGTGCACAGCACGCGGACAATCGGCAGGCCATCCAGTTCCTGGGCGATCAGTGTCTCCCAGTGCCCGCGCACCGCGTCGTTCGCGATGCCGGTATCGATCAGGGTCCAGCCGTCTCGACCTCGAAAGCTGTCCCGCACCAGCCACAGGTTGATGTGATCCAGCGCAAAGGGCAGGGGCATGCGTAGCCAGTAGATGCCCGGTGCGACCTCGTATTTCGTGCCGGCGGCAGGCAGGGTCTCGGCAAAGGGGTAGCTGAGCTCGTGTTCGAGGGGATTCATCCGGGCGGCTCTGGGCGATGGGGTCGAATCGAGTCTAACCCGCTGCGCGGCGGGGGGCGGTGCCCACGCTGCGCGGATCGGCACGCCGGCCTGCGAGCGGGCGCGGTTCAAGCGACAATGGCGGGATTCAACCTGCCCGATCTGTGAGGACATTCCATGCTCAACCTGCCCGGCCTGCAATTCGATCTCGGCGAGGATGTCGCCATGCTGCGCGATTCGCTGCAGCAGTTCACCGCGGCGGAAATCACGCCGCGCGCCGGTGAGATCGATCGCACCGACCAGTTTCCGATGGACCTGTGGCGCAAGTTCGGCGATCTCGGCGTGCTGGGCATGACGGTGCCCGAAGAGTACGGCGGGACCAACATGGGCTATCTCGCCCACATCGTCGCGATGGAGGAGATCTCTCGCGGCTCGGCTTCGGTGGGACTGTCCTATGGGGCGCACTCCAACCTGTGCGTGAACCAGATCAACCGCAACGGCGTCGAGTGGCAAAAGCGCAAATACCTGCCCAAGCTGGTCTCGGGCGAATGGGTCGGCGCGTTGGCCATGAGCGAACCGAATGCCGGCTCCGATGTGGTGTCGATGAAGCTGCGCGCAGATTTCAAGGGCGACCGTTGGGTCCTCAATGGCAGCAAGTTCTGGATCACCAACGGCCCGGATGCCGACCTGATGGTGATCTATGCCAAGAACGACCTGGAGGCCGGGCCGCGTGGCATCACCGCGTTCCTGGTCGAGAAGACCTTCAAGGGATTTTCGGTCGCGCAAAAGCTCGACAAGCTGGGCATGCGCGGCAGTCACACCGGCGAGCTGGTCTTTCAGGATTGCGAGGTGCCGGCGGAAAACGTGCTGGGCGGGCTGGGCGAGGATGCGAAGACCGGGATCGGGCGGGGCGCCAACGTGCTGATGAGCGGCCTGGACTTCGAGCGTGCCGTGCTGTCGGGCGGACCGCTGGGCATCATGAGTGCCTGCATGGATGTGGTCGTGCCCTACCTGCACGAGCGCAAGCAGTTCGGCCAGCCGATCGGCGAATTCCAGCTCATGCAAGGCAAGATCGCCGACATGTACAGCACGATGATGGCCTGTCGTGCCTATGTCTATGAGGTCGGCAAGCAGTGCGATCGCTCGGTGGCCGGCGCGATCGATGTGCGCACGCTGCGCAAGGATGCGGCTGCGGCCATTCTCTATTCGGCCGAAAAAGCCACCTGGATGGCTGGCGAGGCGATCCAGTGCCTGGGCGGCAATGGCTACATCAATGACTATCCCACCGGCCGGCTGTGGCGCGATGCCAAGCTCTACGAGATCGGTGCCGGCACCTCGGAGATCCGTCGCATGCTGATCGGTCGTGAACTGTTCGCCGAAACCCGCTGAGCCAGCCATGAGCACGCCTTCCCGACGCGCCACCGACCGCCTGGTTGCCTCCGACGACGGCGGTAGCGCCGCTGCGATCGCGGCGGCCATCCGCAATGGATTCGATCGTCACTACGCGCTGTTTCGCTACAACTCGCAGCAGGCCAAGGCCCGCTACGAGGCTGGCGACTGGCATGCCATTCGCAGATTGGCGCGAGAACGTATCACCTTCTACGATGAGCGGGTGACCGAGGCGGTCGAGCGCATCGGCGTCCAGTTTCGTGATTCGCAACTGGCAGCGGGCAACTGGGCGCAGGTCAAGCGCCAGTACGTGAACCTGCTGGCCGAGCATCGTCAGCCGGAACTGGCCGAGACCTTCTTCAACACGGTGTGCGTGAAGCTGCTGCATCGGGCCTACTTTCGCAATGACTTCATCTTCGTGCGCCCCGGGGTCGCCACCGATTACCTCGACAGCGACCCGCCCAGCTATCGCGCCTACTACCCGACCGAGGGCGGCCTGGCACGCTGCCTGCGGCAAATCTTCGTGGATGTCGGCCTGGCCTGTCCGTTCATGGACATCGAGCGTGACATCGGGATGGTCGAGGCCGACATGCGCGCGGCGACCGAGCTTGACGGCCCGGAAAGCGAGTGGCCCTCGGACACGCAGGTGCACGTGTTGCGCACGCTGTTCTTTCGCAACAAGGGCGCCTACCTGATCGGCCGCTTCATCAACGACGGCGAGGTGCTGCCCTTCTCGATTCCCATTCTTCAGGACAGCCGAGGGCGGCTGTTTCTGGACACGGTGCTGATCGGCACCGAGCGCATCGACGGCCTGTTCAATTTCTCGCGGGCCTACTTCATGGTCGACATGGAAGTGCCGTCGGCCTACGTGCGCTTCCTGAAGACGCTGATGCCGACCAAGCCCGAGTCCGAGCTCTACACCATGCTCGGCCTGCACAAGCAGGGCAAGACCGCGTTCTATCGAGACCTGCTGCATCACCTGCGCCACTCGAGCGACAAGTTCGTGATTGCGCCGGGCATCAAGGGCCTGGTGATGGGCGTGTTCACGCTGCCCTCCTTTCCCTACGTCTTCAAGATCATCAAGGACAAGCGGCGCAAGGATGTCAGCCGCGAGTTCATCATGAAGCAGTACCAGCTGGTGAAATTCCACGACCGGGTCGGGCGCATGGCCGACACCTGGGAATACGCCGACGTGACCTTTCCGAAGGCGCGCCTGGATCCGGCGCTGATCGAGGAGCTGCTCGATACCGCGCCGTCTCTCATCGAGGACGACGGCATCTCGCTGCGCATCCGGCATCTGTACATCGAGCGGCGCATGGTGCCGCTCAACATGTACCTCGAGCAGGCCGATGATGCGCAGCGCGAGCGCGCCCTGATCGAGTATGGCGACGCGATCAAGCAGATGGTCGCGGCCGACATCTTCCCCGGTGACATGCTCTACAAGAACTTCGGCATGACCCGCCAGGGCCGTGTGGTGTTCTACGACTACGACGAAGTCGCTTACGTGCACGACTGCAATTTCCGTCGTATTCCGCTACCGCGCACCCCGGAAGACGAGATGGCCTCGGAGCCCTGGTATGCGGTCGGCCCGCATGACGTCTTTCCCGAGGAGTTCGGTACTTTCCTGCTTGGCGATCCACGCGTGCGCCAGGCATTCATGGCTCATCACGCCGACCTGCTCGATGCCGCGTTCTGGCAGGACAAGCAGGCCAGCATCCGCTCGGGGGCGCTCGAGGATGTGTTCCCGTACCCGGAATCCCTGCGCTTCAGGAACCGTTATCATTTCCAGCCCGGTCGGCCGCCCTCTGCTCACGTGCCCGACGCGGCCCCGTCCGCCTGATCCGTCCCGCCTTCTCGACCTTCCCAGGAGCCCATCATGGCTGACCCGATCGTCATCGTTTCCATCGCCCGCACGCCCATCGGCAGCATGAATGGCGAGCTCTCCTCGCTTGCCGGGCATCAGCTGGGCGCACATGCGATCCGCGCCGCGGTCGAGCGCGCCGGGCTCAAGCCCGAGCAGGTCCAGGAAGTCATCATGGGCTGCGTGCTGCCCGCTGGCCAGGGCCAGGCGCCTGCGCGCCAGGCCTCGATCGGCGCGGGCCTGCCGGTGTCGGCTGGGGCCACGACGATCAACAAGGTCTGCGGCTCGGGCATGAAGGCGGCGATGTTCGCGCATGACCTGCTGACTGTGGGCAGCCAGGACATCGTGGTGGCCGGCGGCATGGAGAGCATGTCGAACGCGCCCTACATGATGCTCAAGGGCCGCAACGGCTATCGCTACGGCCATGGCACCCTGTTCGACCACATGGCCCTGGATGGCCTGGAAGATGCCTTCGACAAGCTGCCCAATGGCGGTGGCAAGTCGATGGGCAACTACGGCGAAGACTGCGCGGCCAAGTACCAGTTCACCCGCGAGGCACAGGACCATTTCGCGATCACCTCGACCGAGCGTGCCAAGGCGGCCAATACCGATGGCTCCTTCAGCTTCGAGATCGCCCCGATCACGGTGGCTGGCCGCAAGGGCGATGTGGTGATCGACAAGGACGAGAGCCCCTTCAAGGCCCAGCTCGACAAGATCCCCACGCTCAAGCCGGCGTTTCGCAAGGACGGCACGGTGACGGCCGCCACCTCCTCGTCGATTTCCGACGGCGCGGCCGCTCTGGTGATGATGCGGGCATCCACCGCACAGAAGCTGGGCGTCAAACCGCTCGCGCGCCTGGTGGCCCATGCCACGCACTCGCAGGAGCCGCAGTGGTTCACCACGGCGCCGGTCGGTGCCATCCAGAAGCTCTATGACAAGACCGGCTGGAACACGGCCAGCGTCGACCTCTACGAGATCAACGAGGCCTTCGCTGTGGTGGCAATGGCCGCGATGAAGGACCACGGTCTGCCGCATGCCAAGGTGAACATCCACGGCGGCGCCTGCGCGCTGGGTCACCCGATCGGCGCCACCGGTGCCCGGCTGATCGTGTCGCTCATCGGTGCGCTGCGCAAGACCGGTGGCAAGCGCGGCGTGGCCAGCCTGTGCATCGGCGGCGGCGAGGCCACCGCGGTCGGCATCGAGCTGATCTGACGTGCCCTCGGTCCTGATCATCGGCGCCTCGCGCGGGATCGGCCTGGAGCTGACCCGCCAGTACCGCGAGGCCGGTGCCACGGTCTTTGCCACCTACCGGGCCGCCGACGATCGCCTGCGCCTGCGTGACCTCGGCGCGCATGCGTTGAAGCTCGACGTGACCCGCACCGAGGACGTCGCCGGCATTGCCTGGCAACTCGATGGCGAGCACCTCGACGTCGCGATCGTCAACGCCGGGGTCTACGGGCCACGCACCAGCACCATCCAGCGTCCCCCTGCAGACAGCGAGTTCGACCAGGTGATGCATGCCAATGTGCTGTCGGCGATGCGACTGGTCCCGATGCTCGCACCGCTGCTGGCGCCCGCGCAGGGCACGCTCGCCTTCGTGTCCAGTCGCATGGGGTCGATCGCCGATGCGACCAACAGCTACGGCATGCTTTATCGCGTGTCCAAGGCCGCGGTGAACATGGTGTCGCGGCTGGCGCACCTCGACTACGGGCCGCTGGGCATTCGCGTGCTGGCCCTGCACACCGGGTGGGTGCGCACCGACATGGGCGGACCCAACGCAACCATTCCCTTGCCCGACAGCGTGGCCGGCATGCGCGGCGTGATCGCCGACCCTCAGTGCTATCCCGGTGGCGGCTTCTACGACTGGCGCGGCCAGTCGGTGCCCTGGTGAGCGCCCCATGATTCTTTCCGAAGACCAGCAGCAGATTCGCGACTCGATTCGCACCTTCGTGGCCGAGCAGGTCACCCCGCATGCCGCCGCCTGGGATCGCGACCGCACGTTTCCGGCCGAGGCGCTGCGTGGCCTGGCGGCATTGGGCTGCTATGGCATCGCGGTGCCCGAGCACTGGGGCGGCGCCGGGCTGGACTACACGGCGCTGGCAATCATCCTCGAGGAAATCGCTGCGGGTGACGGCGCGACCTCCACCGTGGTGTCGGTCAACAACTGCCCGGTGTGCTCCATCCTGATGGCCTTTGCCAACGATGCGCAAAAGGCGCAGTGGCTGGTGCCCCTGGCGCGCGGCGAGATGCTGGGCGCCTTCTGTCTGACCGAGCCGCATGTCGGCTCGGACGCTTCGGCGCTGCGCACCACCGCGCGCCGCGAGGTGGCCGCCGACGGTCGAGTCGAATATGTGATCGACGGCGTGAAGCAGTTCATTACCTCCGGCAAGCATGCCGATGTGGCGATCGTGATGGCGGTCACCGACAAGGCCGCGGGCAAGCGGGGCATTTCCGCGTTTCTCGTACCCACCGCCACGCCCGGCTATCGCGTGGCACGGCTTGAGGAAAAGGTCGGTCAGCACGCCTCGGATACTGCGCAGATTGCCTTCGAGGGCTGTCGCGTGCCGGCGGCGAATCTGCTGGGCGAGGAAGGGCAGGGCTATCGGATAGCCCTGTCCGGGCTGGAAGGTGGACGCATCGGGATCGCCTCGCAATCGGTCGGCATGGCCCGAGCGGCCTTCGAGGCAGCCCTGCACTATGCCAAGGAACGCGAGGCCTTCGGCCAGGCGATCTTCGAGCATCAGGCGGTGCAGTTCCGCCTCGCCGACATGGCCACCTCGATCGAGGCGGCGCGCCAGCTCATCCTGCACGCAGCGGCGCTGAAGGATGCGGGCAAGCCCTGCCTGAAGGAGGCCGCAATGGCCAAGCTCTTCGCCTCCGAGATGGCCGAGCGGGTCTGCTCCGAGGCGATCCAGATCCACGGGGGCTACGGCTACGTCACCGACTTTCCGGTCGAACGCATCTGGCGCGATGTGCGGGTGTGCCAGATCTACGAGGGCACCAGCGACATCCAGAAGATCCTGATCGGGCGGGCGCTGGCCGCAGCATGACCATGGAGACCGTGCAGATTCAATCCATCGATGGCGCGTCCCTGCGTGCGTTCGTGGCGCGACCGGCCGGCCCGCCCAAGGGCTGCGTGATCGTTGTGCAGGAAATCTTTGGCGTGAACGATCACATCCGCTGGGTGATGGCCGACCAGTTCGCGGCGGCAGGCTACCTGGCGGTGGCGCCGGCCTGCTTCGATCGCGTCGCGCCGGGTCTGGAGTTGGGCTACACGCCGCAGGGCGTCGCACGCGGGCGGGAATGTGTGGAGGCCATCGGCCTCGATGCGGCCCTGCGCGATGTACGGGCCGCGCACCAGCAGGTGGCGACCGGCCTGCCCACGGGTGTGGTCGGCTACTGCTGGGGCGGCTCGGTGGCGTATCTCTGCGCAACCCGCCTGGGCTTGCCGGCCGTGGGATATTACGGCGGGCGCACCGCGCCCTACCTGCACGAACGGCTGCAGGCACCCGCGCTGTTCCACTTCGGCGAGACCGATCCACTGATTCCGCTGGCCACGGTCAAGTCGATCAGCGCGGCCCACCCGAGTGCGGCCTGCCATGTCTATCCGGCCGGCCACGGGTTCAATCGTCATGGCCATCCTGACTGGCATGCCGACAGCGCGCAGACCGCGCTGGCCCGCACCCTGGGCTTCTTTGGCGAACACCTGCGCGACCCGCAGGGCTGAAGCCACTGCGATGCGTGTCGATGCCGTGATCTTCGACTGTGACGGGGTGCTGGTCGACAGCGAACCGATCACGATGGGCGTGCTGGCCGTGATGGTCAACGAGGCGGGCCTGCTCATGAGCACCGACGAGGCGCATGAGCTGTTCGTCGGACGCTCGCTGCGCGACGACATGCAGATCATCGAGACCCGTCTGGGCCGGCCCCTGCCGCCCGACTGGCGCACCGAATACCTGGCACGCCGAGATGCTGCCCTGCGCGAGCAGGTCGTCGCGGTGCGCGGCATCGTCGAGGCGCTCGATGGCCTGCGTGCGCGCGGCATGCCGGTGGCGGTGGCCTCGGGCGGCGACCGCCACAAGATGCGCCTGACGCTGGGGGCCTCGGGTCTGCTGCATCGATTCGAGCTGCCGGTTCCCACGCCGATGCGCCAGTCGGCCGTGACCTCACCGGTCGGCTCGCTGCTCTTCGGCGCCGACATGGTCGAACAGGCCAAGCCCGCACCCGATGTGTACCTGATGGCCGCGCGCGCCCTGGGGGTCGACCCCGCCGCCTGCCTGGTGGTCGAGGACACCCCCGTGGGCGTGACTGCCGGAATGGCCGCAGGCGCCACCGTGTTCGGCTACTGTGAACGCACCGACCCGCGCCACCTGCTGTCCGTTGGTGCGTCGGCGGTCTTCGACGACATGCGCCGGCTCCCCTTTCTGCTGTCGACCTGAGCGTCGACTCCTCTCACCCACTTTCCCGTCCACCATGTCCGCGATCGAATCCCGACTCGACACCCGCAGCGAAGAGTTCCAGGCCAATGCCCATGCCATGTCGGCACTGGTCCATGACCTGAAAGAAAAGACCGCCGCGGCGGCTGCCGGTGGTGGTGAGAGCGCCCGCGCCAAGCACACCGCCCGTGGCAAGCTGCTGCCGCGCGACCGCATCGACCAGCTGCTCGATGCGGGCACGGCCTTCCTGGAGTTCTCGCCCCTGGCTGCCCTGGGCATGTACCAGGACGAGGCGCCGTGCGCCGGGATCATCACTGGCATCGGTCGGATCTCGGGTGTCGAGTGCGTGATCGTCTGCAACGACGCCACCGTCAAGGGCGGCACCTACTACCCGGTCACGGTGAAGAAGCACCTGCGGGCGCAGGAGATCGCGGCCGAGAACCGCCTGCCCTGCGTCTACCTGGTCGACTCGGGGGGCGCCAACCTGCCCAACCAGGATGAAGTCTTCCCCGATCGCGAGCATTTCGGGCGCATCTTCTTCAACCAGGCCAACCTGTCGGCGCGCGGCATTCCGCAGATCGCGGTGGTGATGGGCTCGTGCACCGCGGGCGGCGCCTATGTGCCGGCGATGAGCGATGAATCGGTCATCGTGAAGAATCAGGGGACCATCTTCCTGGGCGGCCCGCCGCTGGTGAAGGCGGCCACCGGCGAGGTGGTCTCGCCCGAGGACCTGGGCGGCGGCGATGTGCATACCCGCCTGTCGGGCGTGGCCGACTGGCTGGCCCAGGACGACACTCATGCCCTGGCGATCGCCCGGCGCATCGTGGCCAATCTCAACTGGAAGAAGCCCGCGCAGCTGGTGCTGACCGCCCCCGTGCCGCCGCGCTACGACCCCCGCGAGCTGCATGGGGTGCTGCCCACTGATACCCGCAAACCCTACGATGTGCGCGAAGTGATCGCTCGCATTGTCGATGATTCAGCGCTCGATGAATGGAAGGCCCGGTACGGCACGACGCTGGTGACCGGCTTTGCTCGCATCCATGGCATGCCGGTGGGCATCATCGCCAACAACGGCATCCTGTTCTCGGAGTCCGCGCTCAAGGCGGCGCATTTCATTGAACTGTGCTGCCAGCGCAAGGTGCCGCTGCTCTTTCTGCAGAACATCAGCGGCTTCATGGTCGGGCGCAAGTACGAAAACGAAGGCATTGCCCGCAACGGCGCCAAGATGGTCACCGCGGTGGCCTGCGCGAAGGTACCCAAGTTCACGGTCATCATCGGCGGCAGTTTTGGTGCGGGCAACTACGGCATGTGCGGGCGGGCCTACTCGCCGCGCTTCCTCTGGATGTGGCCCAACGCGCGCATCAGCGTGATGGGCGGCGAGCAGGCCGCTTCGGTGCTGGCCACGGTGCGACGCGACGGCATCGAGTCACGCGGCGGCACCTGGAGCGCCGACGAGGAAGCCGCCTTCAAGGCGCCCCTGCGCGCCCAGTACGACGAGCAGGGCCATCCTTATTACGCCAGCGCCCGCCTGTGGGACGACGGCATCATCGACCCGGCGGACACCCGCCGTGTGCTGGCCCTGGCGATGTCGGCCAGCCTCAATGCACCGATCGAGGACACGCAGTTCGGGGTGTTCCGGATGTGAGGTGTGCTCGCCGCGCCTGACGGCCGATTGACCGATCGATCCGAGCGGATCCAGAATGGATCCGATGGCTCCGTTTCGGATCCTTGGCAACGCGAGGTGCGCCCATGCCGGTTAATCTCTCGATCAAGAACGTGCCGGACGAACTGGCAGAACGGTTGCGGGCCCGAGCGGCAGCCAACCGGCGGTCCTTGCAGTCCGAACTCATGGCGATCCTCGAGCAGGTCTCCTGCCTGCCGGCAGGCCTGCCCTCGAATGCCGCTTCGGCCCCGCTGCAGCCGCTCCCGCGCGCGACAGGGCGTCCTCGGATCAGCCTGGAAGAGGTCGCCCGGCGAATGCGCGAACTCATCCCCGAAGGCACACCCAGTTCGGTCGACATGATTCGGGAGATGCGTGATGGTCGTTTCGGAGCGCCGGAGTGAAACCGTTGCAGCTGATCGTCGCTGAGCCTCGAGGGACCTATGACCGCCGACCCCTCCTCGTGGTCGATGCCAGCGTGTTGGCGGCTACCTTGTTCGCCGAGCCAACGTCTGTCGATGTGCGTGGCTGGATGAGCGGGCACCGCCTCTGTGCGCCCGTCCTGCTGAACCTTGAGATCGCCAACATTGCGCACCAGAAGGTTCGGCGCAAGCTCATGTCGATCGAGGCGGCGCACACCGCACTCGATGAATTCGAGGCGATCGATCTCGCCACCTACGCTGTACCCACCCTCGAGGCGTTCGGACTGGCTCGGCATTTCGGGTTGTCCGCCTATGACGCCGCCTATCTGTGGCTGGCTTCAGCGCTGGGTACACCCCTCGCGACCTATGATCGTCAGCTTGGCAATGCGGCCCGAATCCATCTGCACGATGAACCGCCCAGCACAGACTCGCCGGCCTGAACTTCGCCCCCGGTATGATCGAACCGCGTGCACGTTGACGCGCCGCACACGGCCAGGCCACGCAATCGCCTGAACCCGCGAATTCGAATCGAGATCAGGACGGAGACCTTCGGATGACCACGCTCACCCGT
>JBILSK010000351.1:0-3573 GCA_044372165.1 Burkholderiaceae bacterium
TGAACTGGCCAAGGTGGTGAGTGAGCTGGTGGTGTTCCAGCGCACCCCGTCCACCATCGATGTGCGCGATCAACGCGTGACCGGCGCCGATGAAATCGAGGCCTGGAAGCAGGAGCCTGGTTGGGCCCTGGCGCGGCGGGCCCGCCTGGCGCAGATCTCGTCCGGGCGCACGGCCTTGCAGGGCAATGACGAATTTCTATCGGGCAAGGTCGGCGACTTCAAGGAGCGCAAGCAACACGAGCGCGAATTGAGTCCCGAGGAGCTGATCGCCAAGCAGCTCGACACCAACTTCCGGATCATGGAGCAGATCCGCGCGCGCGTGGATGCCATCGTCAAGGATCCGGTCACGGCTGAGGCACTCAAGCCCTGGTATCCCTATGGCTGCAAGCGACCGACCTTTCACGACGAGTTCCTGCCGAGCTTCAATCTGCCGCACGTGAAGCTGGTGGATACCGCGCCGCTGGGCGTGACGCGGATCAATGAGCGCGGGGTGGTGCACGGCGACACCGAATATCCGCTGGATGTCCTGATCTACGCGACCGGCTTTCAGTGGATGGCAACCGCGTCCTTCAACATGATCACCGGGCGCGAGGGTCGCACCCTGCGCCAGAAGTGGCAGGAAGAGGGCGTGAAGACCTTTCTCGGTCTGCACAGTGAAGGGTTTCCGAACCTGTTCATCATGTCCGGCCCGCAGGGCGGGGGAGGGCAGTTCAATTTCATCGTCGGGCTTGAGTCGCACACCGATTACGTGGTGTGGATGCTCAAGACCCTGCGCGAAAAAGGCGCCCGCGTGGTGGATATCCGCAAGGAACCGGAAATCGACTACGCGCTGCATTGCAAGCAAGCCGATCTGATGTCACGTCCGCTGCGTGATTGCCTGTCCTATTACAACGGCGAAGGCAATGCCGAACCGGGCAGCCTGGCCTATTACGGCGGACCTGCGCAATGGCATCAGCGGCGCAGTGTGGCGCAGGCCTCGCTGGACCCCTATCTCTTCGGCTGAGGCGACTTCTTCCATTGCAGTCCAGTACTTGATCCGTGGCGCAGATCTTTCCGTATGAACTGGATGCCGCGCGTGCCCAGGGCTGGGCGCGCGGCGAACTGGAGACGCTCGATCGCCTCGAACTTGAACTGGGTGACGAGTACAGCGTCTATCACGGCGTGCACTGGGCGCGCGTCAAGGGCGGCGCAAGCGTCTATGGCGAGATCGATTTCCTGGTCGTCAATCGCTACGGGCGAGTGCTTGCGATCGAGCAGAAAAACGGCCCGGTTCAGGTGCTGGGCAATGAATTGGTCAAGACCTACGACAGCCAGCCGTGCGCGATCCGCGTCCAGGTCACTCGCAACCTCAATCAACTGCGCGATGAGTTCGCGAGGCGCCACGGTGGTGCAAACCTCAGTGTCGACCACTTGCTGTACTGCCCCGAGGCACGCCTCCTGGGGCAATTGCCGGTAGGCATAGCCACCGATCGTATTATCGACGCGAGCAACAGCGACCGGCTGTGCGAACGTATCGCGGACATCCTCGAGACCGTGCGGATGCCGACCGGTGCGCGGCCCGGGTCGGCGCTGGCGGTGCATGCTTTTCTCTCGGAGCGGGTCGATGTGGTACCCGACATCGATGCCGTCAGTCGCCAGGCGCGCGGCGAGACACGGCGTCTGGCCGGAGGGCTCACCACCTGGGCTCAGCGGCTGACAATCTCGCCCTTTCGGCTCCGGGTGTCCGGCACGGCGGGTTCGGGCAAGACGCAACTCGCTCTGGCCGAGTTGCAGGCTGCGGCACAACGCGGCGAGCAGGCAACCTATGTGTGTTTCAACCGTCCGCTCGCCGAGGCCATGCGCCGCATGGCGCCTGCGAGTGCCCAGGTGTCCACCTTCCATGAGCTGGGTCGGGCCGCGATGGTGGCGCGCCAAGGGTCACCCGATTTCAGTCAGAAAGAGGTCTGGTCGCTGATCGCGTCGGCGGCCATCGAGCGCGCCTGTGCCTTGAAAGAGAGCACGGATGTGCTGGTGATCGATGAGGGGCAGGACCTCGAAGGCGCCTGGGTCGAGGCACTGGTCGGGATGGTCAAGGAGAAAGGGCGTGCGCTGCTGCTGGAGGATGCTGACCAGCGACTGTATGAGCGCCGGGCTGCCAGCTTGTCAGGCTGGGTGGGCATGCATTCGCCGGTGAACTACCGGTCCCCTCAGGTGGTGGTGACACTGATCGAGCAGATGGGCCTGGTCGAGGGTCCCTTGCGCGCGGGCGGACCGGTGCACGGCTGGGATCCGGAGATGCACGTCTACGCCTCGGAAGCGGAATTGATTGCCCGGACCGAGGCAGCGGTGAAGCACCTCCTGGATGCGGGGCATGCGCCGGCCGATATCGTGGTGCTGAGCTGGCAGGGCGTCGGTCGATCGGTGCTGATGCGCCAGGATCGTCTGGCGGGGCTGACGGTGTCGCGGGCCACCGGCAGCTTCGATGAACAGGGGCAGGCGGTGTACACCCAAGGCGAGCTGCGCATCGAGACGGTTCATCGCTTCAAGGGTCAGTCCGCCGATTGCGTGGTGATCGCCGGCATCGAATTCGAGCGGTGGACCGATGAGGTTCGCAGACGGCTCTTTGTCGCGATGACCCGGGCGCGGATCCGACTTGCGCTGGTGGTGGGGCCGCTTGCGGAACAGCGGGTGCTCGAACGCCTGGCCGATTCATCGCCCGCCACGCCCTGACCGGTCGAATGGGCCTGGCTTGCCGATACCGGGAGGGTGATCTTGTGAACGCCCGCAGCCATCGCTGCTTCGGCACCGCGCAGGAGCGCGGTCGTGCACGGAGGATCTCGGTTCGATGGGGCTGGTGCGAGAGGCGGGGATCGAACCCGCACGCTACCTTGCGGCTGCGGCAGATTTTAAGTCTGCTGTGTCTACCGGTTTCACCACTCTCGCAGGCAGGATGCGATTCTAGCTGGCGGGCCACTCCAGCAATTCGGCCAATCTTCGGACGACCCAGACAATTTCGAATTCGTTCAGTTCAAGGCCTGCGCCATTGAGGGCCAGCCGGGTTCGATCCAGCACGTCGGATTCGGTGATACCCAGTTCCCACAGTGTGGTCCGGCTGGGTTCGACGAGCATCTGTGCCATGTCTTCGCACAGGTCGTACCGTTGCGCGATGAACTCCCGACTTTCACGGGGTTTGATGCGACCGGGGTCGAGATACAGCTCGACGAACGATTCCGGGATGACGATCTGGTTGCCTTCACTCATGGCCGCATTGTGCCTGAGCCGAGAATAATCCGATCCTCTCCGAGGAAATCCCCTACGACTTTCGGATCGATTGCCAATTCAATCCGGAGATCGCTATAATCAGGCTCTCTAATTCTTTAGGAGGCCCCCCTCATGCGTACCCTGGAAGAAATGCTCGCCGCGCGCGAAGCCCTTGATCGTCAAATCACCGAAGCCCGAAAAGGGCAAGCCCGTGAAGCATTGGCCACAGTGCGCTCGCTGGTCGCTCAGTACGGTTTGAGCGCGGCCGACGTGTTTGGTGGCGCTGCACGTGTCGGCAAGGGTGCCGGCGTCAAACTGGCAGCCAAATACCGT
>JBILSK010000352.1:0-3557 GCA_044372165.1 Burkholderiaceae bacterium
CAGGATGCGCGCTTCTGCGCCGATTGCGGCACCGCGCTGCCCGAGTGGCGAGTGGACACAGACGCCCGCTGAATCGCAGCACCCGACTGCATCGAGCCGTCCTGCGGCCCGGGCACCCCGGTGAGGCCACCACCCATCGGCGGTGGGCGCCAGTGACTCCGTCGGCCGCGCTACGCGCGCGGCGGCACAGGCATGATGGCTGCGCGCCATGACACGACGCTCTCCCCTTCATGTCCATATTTCGCGGCTGTTCCTCGCGCTGGTGCTGGGAATGGGGACGGCGCTCGGCTGGATGGCCTGGTCGGTCAGCCGCGACATCATCGACTCGAGCGCCGCGCAGCTCAACGAGCATGTGCATCGGGAAATCCTCACGACCCTGAACGGCCTGCTGTCACCGGCCGAGCTCGCGGTCAAAGTGGCGAGTCGACATGCGACCGCACGAGGCCCGGTTGAAGACGGACTGCCCCATGCCTTCGGTTCGCTGCACGACCTGCTGCAGGCGAGCGAGGCCATGACCTCGATCTACATTGGCGACATCGACGGCAACTTCGTGTTGCTGCGCAGGCTCCACGACGCCAGCGATCGGGCGCTCGTCAACGCACCGCCCGGCACACGCTGGGTGCTCCAGCGCATCGAGCGCCAGGGCGATCGCAAGCGGGGCTGGTTTGTCCATTTCGACGAGGCCCTCACGCGCCTTCGCACCGACGATCGCCCGGACTACGCGGCCACGTTCGATCCCCGGACCCGAGACTGGTTCAAGCAGGCCCAGGTCGCCGACGGCATGATCAAGACCGCGCCGTACCTGTTCCACACCAGCGGCAAGCCAGGTGTCACGCTGGCTCAGAGCACACCGGCACGCAACGCCGTGGTGGGGGCCGACATGCGCCTGGAAACCCTGGCCGGACTGCTGGTGCAGCTTCGAGCGACTCCCGGCGCACATCTGGCCCTGCTCGGCACGAGTGGACGGGTCATCGTCTGGGATGGCATGACCCCACCGGCGAGCAGATCCGGCCCGGCCAGCGAACCCCTCGCCCTGCCGGCGCTCGATCAGCTGGGTGTGCCGGTGTTTGAAGCACTGACGCGCCAGGCGACACAGCAGAACCTGCCGGTCGGACTGCTGGCGGGCGCCACTGCCCTTCGGGTCGAGGACAGACTCTGGCACGCAACCATTCGCCCCTTCGATCTTGACGACATCCGTCTGCATCTGGTGTCGACCGTCCCGGACGATGAATTGATGGCCTCGGCCCGCGACATGCTGCACAAGCAGCTCATGGCCCTGGGCGCAACACTGCTGCTGGCCATCCCCGCCACATTGGTGCTGTCGCGACGCATCGGCAGCGACCTCAAGCGCCTGGCCGAACAGACCGAGTCGATCAGGCGATTCGACTTTGCCGAACCCCAGCCGCTCGACTCGACGGTCCTCGAGGTCAGCCAGCTTGCCAACTCGCTGGACACCACCCGGCGCACCATCCAGCGCTTTCTGGACATCAGCTTTGCGGTGTCGGGCGAGAGCAATTTCGGCCGACTGCTGCCTGAGCTGCTGCGCGAGACCATCTCGGCCGCACAGGCCGAGGCCGGAGTGCTGTATCTGGCCGAAAACGGCCACCTTGTCATGGTGGCCGGGCTGCATTCGGACGATCGCGCCGTGCCTCATCCGCCCGAAACCCTGCAGACCGTCGATCGAACCCAGGTCGGGCCCTTGATGGCGGGGGCACTCGCTGCGGGCACAGCTCGAACCGGACGGCTCGATCAGGCCGATGCACGCATGCCCGGCATCGCCCAGCTGGAGTCCGACCTGCGCACGCACCACGGTATCGCTGTGCCCTTGCTCAACCGGAAAAATGAGCTGGTCGGCGCCATGCTGCTGGTTCGTGCCACCGCGACCGACCCGGCGCTGCTGCGCTTCATCGAAGCGCTGGCCGCCTCCTCGGCGGTGTCCCTCGAGAGCCGCGCATTGATCCAGCAGCAAAAGGATCTGTTCGAATCCTTCGTACGACTGATCGCGGGAGCGATCGACGCCAAGAGTCCTCACACCGGCGGCCATTGCGCCCGGGTCCCGGCGCTCACGCGACTGTTTGCGCAAGCGGTGTGCGAGACCCGCGAGGGTCCGTATCGGGACTTCAGCCTCGACGAAGACGAATGGGAAGCCTTGCATATCGCGTCCTGGCTGCACGACTGCGGCAAGATCACGACCCCCGAGTTTGTTATCGACAAGGGCACCAAGCTCGAGACCCTGTATGACCGCATCCACGAGGTCCGCATGCGCTTCGAAGTGCTCAAGCGTGATGCGCAGATCGCCTGTTTGCAGGCGATCGCCGCCGGGGAATCGCAAGGCAGCGCGCAAGCCCGCCTGCAGGCGCAGTGGCGCGAGCTCGATGACGAGTTCGCCTTCGTGGCGCGCTGCAACGAGGGCGTCGAATCGATGCCCGACGAGGCGCCCGACCGACTGCGCGCCATTGCGGCGCGCACCTGGCTGAGAACACTCGATGACAGCCTGGGCATTTCTCCTGAAGAGCGCCGTCGCCGGGACACCCTGCCTGCAGCGACCTTGCCGGTGCTCGAGCCGCTGCTGGCCGACCGACCCGAACATCGGATCGCCCGCACGGAGGCCGACTTCGCCGCGCAGGACGACAGCCGCGGTTTCACCATGAAGCCACCGACGCTGCTCTTCGACCGGGGCGAACTGCACAACCTGAGCGTCAAGCGCGGCACGCTCACCGTCGAGGAACGGCACAAGATCAATGAGCACATCGTGCAGACCCTGCTGATGCTCGGTGAACTGCCCTTCCCCCGGCACTTGCGAGCGGTGCCTGAAATCGCCGGAGGCCATCACGAGAAGATGGACGGCTCGGGCTACCCGCGTGGCCTGACCCGCGAGCAGATGAGCCCGCTGGCCAAGATGATGGCCATCGTCGACATCTTCGAGGCACTGACCGCGGTGGACCGACCCTACAAGTCCCCCAAGCCGCTGTCCGAGGCCATCCGGATCATGGCCCGAATGAAACGCAACGGCCATATCGACCCGGAACTCTTCGAGATCTTCGTGCGCTCAGGCACGTGGCGGCTCTATGCAGAGCGCTTTCTCAAGCACGAACAGATCGACGCGGTCGATATCGAGGGCGCGCTGGCCTGAGACCCGCACGCACCGCTTCTGCCCGAACGATCTTCGCTTCAGCGCGACGCGAGGTCGGTCTGGATTGCCGCGACGATACGGTCGGCGATGTACGAGAAAAACGGATTGGCGCGCAGCCTCAACTCCTCGCCCGGCTGCAGGGTCAGCGTGGCCTTCTCGCCGCGCATCGCCATCGCGCCCAGCGACGGAAAGCCGTCCTCGGGTGCCCGGGCCTGCAGTCCGTAGATCGGGTCGTCGGTGCGAAAGGGCATGGCCACGTGCGACAGCGAATAGACGTCGATCGGCCACCTGAGATCGAGGACACGATCGGCGGACACGCCTGCTTCGGGCGCGAAGCTGCGCTCGGTGACCTCGCGGCCCCCCTGGTTGGTGATGATCGTCAACCGGTAATTGCGACTGGGCGCCTGCTGAACCGCCTTGATGA
>JBILSK010000353.1:0-3554 GCA_044372165.1 Burkholderiaceae bacterium
AGGCTGATGCTGACCCCGGAGGAATCGATGCGCATCCAGCGCTCGCTCAATTCGGACATCGTGATGGTGTTCGACGAGTGCACCCCCTACGAAATCGAGGGCCGCCCTGCCACCGCGGACGAGGCGGCGCAGTCGATGCGGCTGTCGCTGCGCTGGGCGCGACGCTCGCGAGACGCCTTCGATGCGCAGGGCAATCCGAACGCGCTGTTCGGCATCGTGCAGGGCGGCATGTTCGAAGCGCTGCGCGACGAGTCCCTGGCGGGGCTGCGCGACATCGGCTTTCACGGCTACGCGATCGGAGGACTGTCCGTGGGTGAGCCCAAGGAAGACATGCGGCGCATCCTGGCCCATGTCGGTCCGCAGCTGCCGGCAGACCGACCGCGCTACCTGATGGGCGTGGGCACGCCGGAAGACCTGGTCGAGTCGGTGGCCCGCGGGATCGACATGTTCGACTGCGTGATGCCGACACGAAATGCCCGCAATGGCTGGCTGTTCACCCGCTTTGGCGACGTCAAGATCCGCAATGCGAAGCACCGGGATGATCCGCGCCCGCTGGACGACACCTGCGCGTGCCACACCTGCCGGACCTTCTCGCGCGCCTATCTCCATCACCTCAACAGGGTGAACGAGATCCTGGGCGCCCATCTGGCCACGCTGCACAACCTGCATTTCTATCTCGACCTGATGCGCCGCATGCGCGAGGCCATCCTGGCGCAGCGCTTCGAGGCGTTTCGCGCAGCTTTCGCCGCAGACCGGGCACGAGGCCCCGGTTGACCCGTCAGTTGTCGGCCTGCGGCGGTCGGCCTACAGCCCACTGATACAATCGCCGGCTATCTGTCCCGAATCCAGGAGTATCCGGACGTGTTCATTTCCAATGCTTATGCGCAAGCCGCAACGGGCGGCATCGACCAGCAACTGATGGGCTTTCTGCCCATCATCCTGATGTTTGCGGTGCTGTACTTCCTGATGATCCGTCCGCAGATGAAGCGGGCGAAGGAACAGAAGGCGATGCTCGAAGCCCTCGCCAAGGGCGACGAAGTGGTGAGCGTCGGCGGCATCGTCGGTCGCATCACCAAGGTCGGCGAAAGCTACATCACCCTGGAAGTTGGCCAACGCGGCGACCAGCCGGTCGAGATGCAGTTCCAGAAGTCGGCGGTGCAGACCCTCCTGCCCAAGGGCACCATCAAGGCCATCTGAGGCACAGCGTGAACCGGTACCCCCTCTGGAAATACCTGATCATCGCGGTCGCGGTGCTTTTCGGGTTGCTCTACACCCTGCCCAATTTCTTCGGCGAATCGCCGGCGGTGCAGGTCTCCAGCGGCAAGGCGACCGTCAAGGTCGACACCGCCGTGCTCGGACGGGTCGAGCAGGCGCTGTCGGCCGCCCAGATCACGCACACGGGCATCCAGCTGGAGGGGACATCGATCAAGGTCCGCCTCAAGGACACCGACACCCAGCTCAAGGCCAAGGACGCGATCGTCCGCGCGCTCAATCCCGAGGCCAATGACCCGACCTGGGTGGTGGCGCTCAACCTGCTGTCCGCTTCACCGAAATGGCTGACCTCGATCGGCGCCCTGCCGATGTACCTGGGTCTGGATCTGCGCGGCGGGGTGCATTTCCTGCTGCAGGTCGACATGAAGCAGGCGCTGTCCAAGCGCATCGACGCCACGGTCGGTGAAGTGCGCTCGCTGATGCGTGACAAGACCGTGCGTCACGCCGGCATTGCGCGCAACGGCGATGCCATCGAGATCCGCTTCCGCGACGAGGCCAACCTGGGCCGGGCGAAGTCCGTGATCGCCGAAGCCAACGCCGACCTGGCCCTGGCCGAGCTGGCCGCCGCCGACAACGGCGACCGTCGCCTGAGCCTGACGCTCAAGCCTGGCGCTGAAAAGACGCTGCTCGACAACTCCGTGCGCCAGAACATCACTACCCTGAACAATCGAATCAACGAGCTCGGCGTATCCGAGCCGGTCATCACGCAGCAGGGCACCGACCGCATCGTGGTGCAGCTGCCCGGCGTGCAGGATACCGCGCGCGCCAAGGACATCCTGGGTAGAACTGCCACCCTCGAGGCGCGCCTGGTCGACGTCTCCCAGGAAGCGCAGGCGGCGGTCGCCGAGCAGGGCCCGGTGCCCTTCGGCGCCGAACTCTTCCGTCAGGGCCGAGGCGCACCGGTCGTGCTGCGCAAGCAGGCGATCTTCACCGGCGAGCAGCTCACCAGTGCCGCGGCCACCTTCGACGAGAACCAGCGTGCCGCAGTGGCCATCAGCCTCAATGACGCAGCGGGCCGCGTGCTGCGCGAGGTCTCCCGCGAGAACATCAAGAAGCCGATGGCCGTGGTGCTGTTCGAGCGCGGCCGCGGTGAAGTGCTGACCGTCGCCACCATCCAGTCCGAACTGGGATCGCGCTTCCAGATCACCGGCATGGACTCCCCGCAGGGTGCCAATGACCTCGCGCTGCTGCTGCGCGCAGGCGCCCTGGCGGCGCCCATGGAGATCATCGAGGAGCGCACGATCGGCCCCAGCCTGGGCGCCGACAACATCCGCAAGGGATTCAATTCGACCCTCTACGGATTCATCGCGATCGCCGTCTTCATGATCGCCTACTACCTGCTGATGGGCGTGTTCTCGACCCTCGCCCTGGCGATCAACGTGCTGCTGCTGATCGCCCTGCTGTCGCTGCTGCAGGCCACGCTCACCCTGCCGGGCATCGCCGCCATCGCCCTCACGCTGGGCATGGCCATCGATGCCAACGTGCTCATCAATGAGCGTATCCGCGAGGAGCTGCGCAACGGCGCCACGCCCCAGGCGGCCATTGCAACCGGCTACGAGCGCGCCTGGGGCACCATCCTGGACTCCAACATCACCACGCTGATCGCCGGTGTGGCCCTGCTGGTGTTCGGTTCCGGTGCGGTCCGCGGCTTTGCCGTGGTGCACTGCCTGGGCATCCTGACCTCGATGTTCTCCGCGGTCGTGGTCTCGCGCGGCCTGGTGAACCTCTGGTACGGACGCAAGAAGAAGCTCTCGTCGATCTCGATCGGCCAGGTCTGGAAACCCACGGGAGCCTGACACCATGGAATTCTTCCGGATTCGGCGCGACATCCCCTTCATGCGCCATGCGCTGGTGCTGAACGCGATCTCGCTGCTCACCTTCGTGGCCGCAGTCGCGTTCATCGCGCTGCGCGGCCTGCACATGTCGATCGAATTCACCGGCGGCACGGTAGTGGAGGTCGCCTACCCTCAGGCCGCCGACATCGAAAAGGTCCGCGCGACAGTGGGCACGCTGGGCTTTTCCGAGGTGCAGGTACAGAACTTCGGCACCGCCCGCGACGTCATGATCCGCATCCCGCTGGAAAAGGGCGTGACCTCCGCCCAGCAGAGCGAAAAGGTGATGGGAGCGCTCAAGGCGGCCGATGCAGGCGCCGAACTTCGTCGGGTCGAGTTCGTCGGCCCGCAGGTGGGCAAGGAGCTGGCCACCGACGGCGCGCTGGCGCTGCTGTTCGTGATCGTCGGCATCATGATCTACCTGTCCTTCCGCTTCGAGTGGAAGTTCTC
>JBILSK010000354.1:0-3548 GCA_044372165.1 Burkholderiaceae bacterium
GAAACACGGCAGTGGCCGCGACCGACGCAGACTGGGTCGTGTTCTGCGACTGCGACGACCTGCTGGAGCCGACCTACCTGGAGCGCCTGGACGCGCTGCTGGTGTCCGCACCCGACCTGGATGCAACGTTCACGAATTTCCGCACCTTCGGCAGTGAGTCGTCCAGCAGCGCTGACAAGCTCTCGCAGGCCCCGTCTGGCTTCTTCAAGGGCTTTCCAACGCTTGCGGGCGGCGTCTGGCTGCAGTATCCGTTGAGCCTGGAGCGCCTGATCGACTTCCAGCCCCTGTTCCCGACCGGCATGGCCGTGAGAAAGACCTTCTACGATACGATCGGCGGGTTCGACCCGGCCCTTCGCGGCCTGAGCTCGGAAGACCTCGAATTCACCCACCGCATGTTGATGCTCGGCAAGGTGGCCGCCCTCTTCGAGCCGCTGTCGCGCGTGCGCAAGCACGTCGGCAACTACTCCGGCGACTTCGTGAAGACCTTGCTGGCTGAGGCCTTCATCCTCGATCTTTCGGTCACGCACGAAAAATTCCCGGCCTCGCTGCGCAACCGATATCGGGCCAGTCGCAACGAGCGTGTCTGGACGGCACTGGATTACGCGATTGGCGAGGGGCGCTGGGATGCCGCCGGCGAAGCCGCCGATCAGGCCGCCGGCTGGCCGCCGACGCTGAAGATTCTGGTGAAGTACCTGATGGTGCGCGCCCGCCAATTGACCAGCGGCTCGAACCTCACCGTCCTGTTACCCGCGCGGCGCCAGTGACGCCGGTCGGGCGCACGCCCGACTCCGCACGTCACGGCCCGCCCCGGGGGCTCAACCGGCCTTGAGGTTGAGCTCGTTGGCAATAGGCGTCATCCAGCGCACTTCGTCGGCGATGATCTTTGCCATCACTTCGCTCGTCGAGCTCTGTGCGAACATGCCAGCGGTCATGTACTTGCTGGCCAGCCCCGGCGTCTTGACCACTTCCGCGAGATTGCGATGGTGCTGGGCCACGATGCTGGCAGGCGTACCGGCCGGCACTGCGAAGGCGCCCCAGTAGTTGAGCTCGTTGATGTCCAGCCCCTGCTCCCTGAAGGTCGACACGTCCGGGGTCAGCGGCGAGCGCTGTTCGGTCAGCATGACGATGGGCTTGATCTTGCCCTTGAAGGGAATGATCAGCGGCAGGGCGGAGATCACCATCTGGATTTCGTTCTGGGCCAGCGCGGTGCAGGCGTCCGGGCCGCCCTTGAAGGCCACCATGGTGCCCGTCAGGCCATTGCGACGCAGCATGCTGACAGCAAGGAGGTGCTCGATGCCGCCGGTGATCGCACCGTAGTTCAGCTTGCCGGGATTGGCGCGAATCCAGTCGACCAGATCCCTGGAGGTGTTGATTGGCGAGTTCGCGTTGACGAAGATCGTCCCAGGCGTCGAACCGATCATGCCGATCGGGGCCACCTGCTTGAGCAGGTCGTACTTGCCGAAGGTGGCCTGCGCCGCCGACATGCCGTTGTTCAGATGAATCCAGGTATTGCCGTCGGGCGGCGCGCTGGCGATCTGCTGCATGCCGATCACGAAGCTGCCGCCAGGACGGTTGTCGACCACGACCTGCTGACGCGTGAGCGCCGTCCAGGGCTCGGCAAAGAAGCGGACCGAATTGTCGGCCACTCCACCGGCGGGCAGGGGCACGATGATCTTCAACGGCCGGCTTTCCTGGGCGCTCACCGGCACAGCGCCGGCACCGGCCAATGCGGCACCGGCCTGAAGAAAGCGACGCCGATCGAAGGTCTTGTCCATGGAATCTCCTTGCTGTTGTGCGACGCCCCGCCGCCCGAGGCGCAGGCGCGCGCGTTCGCGTGGTTGCTCTTAGAATCCGGACTCAGGAAACTCCGAATTTTTTCGAATCCTAGTTCGAATTTTGAACACAGGTCAACCATGCCACCTCCGGCAAACCCCAGGCAACGCGTGCTCGATCGTCACCTTCGCAAGGAGGGCGTGCGACCCATCACCCAGGATCGCGCGCGACAGACACGGGATCGCCTGCTCGAGAGCGGCCGCGCCCTGCTTCAAACGCGCGATCTCGACCAGCTGTCGATCGTCGAGCTGTCATCAGCGATGGGCTTGTCGGTGGGCTCGTTCTATGGACGCTTTCGCGACAAGGCCGCCTATTTCGAAGTTCTGCAGGAACTCGTCACGGAAGAATGGCTCAGCCGTGCCACGGCAGAGCTGAGGGGCAAGGCCTTTGCGTCGGCAACGCCGCGCCAGGCCATGAACCGGATCGCCGTCTTTCTGGTGAAGACTCTGAGTGCAGACCGGGGTTTCGTGCGGGCCGCGATCCGCCACGCCCCCAGCCTGCCTGCCGGCTGGAGCCCCATGATGCGTACCGGTGCGCACTTCATGAGCGAGGTCGAGACCTTGATGCTGCACCGTCTGGTTCATCTGCCCTCGCGGACACGTCGCAGCCGGATCAGGTTTGCCATGCAGATCATGTACGGCACCCTGCTCAACGCGATCCTGCATGACCCCGGCCCGCTGAAGCTCGATGACCCGAGATTCGCGCGGGAACTGGGCCATGCAGCCAGCCGCTATCTCGCCCTGGCCGATGCGCCTACTGGGGGAACATGATCACGTTGCGCGCGACACCGCCCTTCTTGAGCGCATCGAAGCCTTCATTGATCTGGTCGAGCCGGATGCGACCCGAGATCAGATCACCGAGGTGCAGGCGCCCCTGCTGATAGAACTGGATCAGCCGCGGCATGTCGACGCGGAAATGGTTCGAGCCCATCGATGAGCCCTGCAGACGCCGTTCGCGCAGAAAATCGGGGCCATGCAGTTCGATCTTGACCCCCATCGGAATCATGCCGACGATGGTGGCCGAGCCACCCGGGCGAAGCATCGCAAAGCACTGCTCGGCGGTCTGCTTGAGGCCGACGCACTCGAACGAATAGTGCACGCCGCCGCCGGTCATCTCCATGATCTGCTTGACGGTGTCCGGTCCGGCCAGCACGCCCTCGGTGGCACCGACCTTCTTGGCCAGTTCGAGCTTGCCCGGGTCGGTATCGATGGCAATGATGTGGGCAGCGCCTGCAATCGCCGCCCCATTGACCGCAGCCAGGCCGATGCCACCACAACCGACCACAGCGACGGTCGAACCCGGTTCCACCTTGGCGGTGTGCACCACCGCACCGAATCCGGTCATCACTCCGCAGCCGATCAGCGCCGCCAGATCCATCGGCATGTCCGGGGTCACCTTCACCAGCGCGTGCTCGTGCACCAGCATCTGTTCGGCAAACGACGACAGGTTCAGGTACTGGTTCAGGTGCTGGCCCTTCCAGCGCAGGCGCTGCGCCACGCCGGGCATCAGCTTCACGTCGGTGCCCGAGCAGATGGACATCCGTCCGGTGAGGCAGCACTCGCAGTGACCGCAGAACACCGACAGACAAGTGATCACATGGTCACCCGGCTTCACGTAGGTCACATCGCGACCCACGGCCTCGACGATGCCGGCCGATTCATGCCCGAGGATGGCCGGTGCCGGCCAGGGCCACTTCCCTTCCATGAAGTGCAGAT
>JBILSK010000355.1:0-3541 GCA_044372165.1 Burkholderiaceae bacterium
GCGAGATGCGCGGCGCAGTGTTCCTTCATGTGATCACGCGCAAGGGCCAGGGCTACAAGCTGGCCGAGGCCGATCCGGTGCTGTACCACGGCCCCGGGAAGTTCGACCCGGGCGAGGGCATCAAGAAGGCCTCGGGCGGCGGCAAACCCACCTACACCCAGGTCTTCGGCGACTGGATCTGCGACATGGCCGCCCAGGACGAGCGTCTGGTCGGCATCACGCCGGCCATGCGCGAAGGCTCTGGCCTGGTCGAATTCGAGCGGCGCTTTCCGAGCCGCTATTTCGATGTGGGGATTGCCGAGCAGCATGCCGTGACCTTCGCGGCCGGCATGGCCTGCGAGGGCTTGAAGCCGGTGGTGGCCATCTATTCGACCTTCCTGCAGCGAGGCTACGACCAGCTCGTGCATGACGTGGCGCTGCAAAACCTGCCGGTGGTCTTTGCACTGGATCGCGCCGGCCTGGTCGGCGCCGATGGCGCGACCCATGCCGGGGCCTATGACCTGGCCTATCTGCGCTGCATTCCCAACATGGTGGTGCTTGCGCCCTCGGACGAGAACGAGTGTCGTCAGGCGCTTTACACCGCCTACAGCCACGAGGGGCCCAGTGCAGTGCGCTATCCGCGCGGTTCGGGCATCGGTGCCGCGATTCAGTCCGCCTTCACCGCGTGGCCGGTTGGCAAAGGCGTGGTGAAGCGTACGGGGCAGCGCATCGCCCTGCTGGCATTCGGGTCCATGGTGCATCCGGCGATCGCCGCGGCCGATACCCTCGATGCCACGGTGGTCGACATGCGCTGGGTCAAGCCCGTGGATGCTGACCTGATCGAAGAGCTTGCGCGCAGCCATGACGCCTTTGTCACAGTCGAGGAACATGCGGTGATGGGTGGCGCGGGCAGCGCCTGCATCGAGGCCATGGCTGCGCGCAGCCTGAGCCTGCCGGTGCTGCAGCTGGGCCTGCGCGATCATTTCATCGACCACGGCGACCCGGCGCTGCTGCTGCGCCTGGAAGGACTGGATGGCGAGGGCATCGCGCGTTCGGTACGCGAGCGCTTTGGCGACCTCCTTGCGAGCGAACCGACGCCGCGGCTGGTGGCCAGCCGCTGACCGCCTGGGTGGATGGCCCGCCTGGAGTCGGCTCTCCGGAGCCTGAAGACCTGCGCCGGCTGAGTTCGTGCAGACCGGAATGAGGCGGGGGGGGTCTTTGGAAGGGCGGCGCCGGTGCTGCGCTACAGTAGCAATCTGAACCTGAAGGAACTCAGATGAATACCCGCGATCCCAGCGTCGCCACCGGCATCCTCGACCCGACGATGCCCGATGTGCAAGGCAGCGTCGACCACCGTCGCCAGCCGATTCAACGCGTCGGCGTGCGTGGCCTGCGTTATCCGCTGCTGTGGCGCACCGGCGCCGCCTCCGTGCCCACCGTGGCGATGTGGGGCTTGTTCGTGGCGTTGCCGGCCGACCAGAAAGGCACGCACATGTCCCGGTTCATCGCGCTGCTGGAAAATTCCGCGCGCGAACTGTCCCTTGAGCGTCTGGTACCGCTGCACCGCGAGATGCTCGAGTTGCTGCAAGCCGAGACCGGTCGGCTCGAACTGAGCTTTCCGCTGTTCGTGGTCAAGACCGCACCGGTGTCGCAGGTGCAGAGCACCCTCGACTACGAGCTCACGCTGACCATCGACGGTGATCGCGACCCGCGCGTGGTGGTTCAGATCCTGGTGCCGGTCACCAGCCTGTGCCCGTGTTCCAAGACCATCTCGGATTACGGTGCACACAACCAGCGCTCGCATGTGACCGTGCAGGTCACGGTCGCGCCGAACGAGATCCTGGACATCCACAGCCTGATTGCCCGGATCGAGCAACAGGCGTCCTGCGAACTCTACGGTCTGCTCAAGCGCACCGACGAGAAGTACGTCACCGAGCGCGCCTACGACAACCCGAAGTTCGTCGAGGACCTGGTCCGGGATGTGGCAGCGACCGTACGCGAGACGCCGGGGGTGGCTGCGTTCGTGGTCGAGGGCGAGAACTTCGAGTCGATCCACAACCACTCGGCTTACGCCCTCATCGAGTCCTGATCCTCGCAGCCGGCATGGTGCGCGGCCTGGTCGGCGTGCACGCGCGCGGTGGGCGCCTAGACTCGCCAACCGCGTCGCTCGATCAGCGCCCGCATGGCCTGGGCGCCATCCGGGGTCCAGTCGTCGCGGCCCAATGAGCTCATGACCTCGGCGGGGCTCATCGACAGGATCTCGGCATGTTCGCCGTCGACCGCCTGCGGTTGAAACTCGGCGGGCATCTCCAGTTCGAACAGGCTGGCATGCTCGCGATGGCGAGCCGGTCGACCGTCGCAGAGGGTTTCGTAGTCGATGCCCAGTTCGCCTACTGCTGCGGCTTTGCGCGCCAGCTCGGCCGGAATACCGGCCTCCTCGGCGCATTCACGCACCAGGGTGTCGCGCGGGCTGTCGAATTCGCGGATGCCGCCTGCGACCAGGGCATCCAGGCGACCTGGGTCGACCGACTTGGACAGCGACCGGCGAGCCATCCACAGCCGTGGGCCGTCGGCGGTGGTGCGCCAGACGCAGGCCTGCACTGAGGGCAAGGCCAGGCCCAGGGGGCGCAGCCAGGCGCGTTCGATGAGCACCAGGGGGCGGGCCCGATAGCGGATCAGTACGCGCTCGCCGCGCCAGCCGCTCGGCACATCGCGTGCGTGCAGCGCCCGAGCCCAGGCATCGACCGCGGCGCTCAGTGCTTCACAGGCGGCCAGGGCGTCATCGCGCTTCTTTGCCGGTGCACCCAGGGTGACCTCGCCACTGCCATCGCGTTCCGCCGGCACGAGGAAAGGTGAATCGGCCTGCGAGAGCAGGTCGAGCCAGGATGGGTGCACTTCGCCTGCGACCACGCCGCCCACCCTCAGCAGCAGGCGCTGATCGCTTGCGTGGACATCGCCCATTGCGTGTGCGCCGGTCTCAGTCGCGGAAATTGCCGAAGCTGAGCGGCAGGTCGGACATCTCCGCCTTGATGAGCGCGATCGCGCCCTGCAGGTCGTCGCGCTTGGCGCCGGTCACCCGGACCGTGTCGCCCTGGATCGAGGACTGCACCTTCAGTTTGGCGTCCTTCACGATGCGCACGATCTTCTTGCCAGCATCGGTGGGCACGCCGTGGCGAATGGTGATGGTCTGCTTGAGCTTGTCGCCGCTGATCTTCTCGGTGTTGCCGTAGTCCAGGAAGCGCACGTCCACGTTGCGCTTGGCGAGCTTGGCCAGCAGCACGTCCTTCACCTGGCCGAGCTTGAAGTCGTCGTCAGCAAAGGCGGTCAGGACCTTGTCCTTGAGTTCGATCCGAGCATCCGAGCCCTTGAAGTCGAAGCGGTTGGTGATTTCCTTGTTGGCCTGGTCGAGGGCGTTGCGGATCTCGACGACATCGGCCTCGCACATCACGTCAAATGAGGGCATGTCCGGTTCCTTGAAGCGGGTGATCGATGGGGGTCAGGTCAGGGGCTTTTCGAAGAAGATCGCATGCCCCATCGCCGGGTCGAGTTCGTAGGCGGCAAA
>JBILSK010000019.1:0-11472 GCA_044372165.1 Burkholderiaceae bacterium
TCACAGGTTTCGATCAGTCCCACGCAACGCGGCCGGGCTACATGCTGGGCATCCATCGCCTGGATCACGGTCAGCGCGGCATAGAGCGCGTAGCCGTCATCGGCCGCACCACGACCATAGAGGCGGCCGTTCTCGATCTTCGGCGTCCAGGGACCGAGGTCATCGCGCCAGCCACTCATTTCAGGCTGCTTGTCCAGGTGCCCGTAGAACATCACGGTGCGGTCTTCACCCAGGCCATGGGTCGATGGAATGTCGAAGAACAGGCAGGGCGTGCGGCCCTCGATCGAGATGATCTCGAGCGTCATGCCGGCAATGCCCTGGGCGCGCGCCCATTCCTCGGCGGCCCGTATCGCCGCGGCCAGATGGCCATGCGCCGCCCAGCTGGCGTCGAAGGCCGGAGACTTGGCCGGCAGCTTCACATACTCGACCAATCGGGGCAGCAGGTCCTGGTCCCACTTGGCATCGACAATCTGGCGGATTTCGGACAGGTTCATGATCGTTCTCCAGCTAAAGACGGGGGCTGCGGCTCTCGCCCGATGATACCGGCACGCACCGGGGTCGCCCCGCGCAATCGAGGGCCTATACTCGATCGCACCCCTTGACCGCCTCCCCGTCCTTGCGCGCCGCGCCGCGCGCTCACGCTCCGCTGCCCGTGTCGTCTTCCTCGCCCTCTGCGGCCACACACACTCGGCCGGTCACTGCGCTGGTGTCCACCCTGTCGGTACAGGCCCTGGCCACGGTCGCCATGACCGCCCCGTCCGTCCTGGCGACGGCAATTGCCCCGCAACTGGGCCTGCCACCTCAGCGCATCGGCTGGTTTGTCGGCATTGCCTACTTTGCGGCCATGTTCTCGGGGCTGGTAGCCGGTGCCTGGGTCGGACGCACCGGACCGATCAGGATGAGTCAGTGGGCGCTGCTCTCATCGACACTCGGTTTGCTGCTGGCGGCCAGTGCGGCCCTGCCCGGCGCGCTGCCCATCCTGCTGGTGCTGCCAATTGCGGCGATCGCATTGGGCGTGGCCTACGGCCTGCCCAACCCAGCCGCCTCGCTGATCCTGTCCCGTCATGCCCCACCGGCGCGCCGCGGCCTGTTCTTTTCGATCAAGCAGACCGGTGTGCCAATCGGGGTGGGCCTGTCGGGTTTGCTGGCACCGGCGCTGCTCACGGTCATGCCCTGGCCCGCCGTCTTTGCCACGCTGGCCGCCGTCACCCTGGTGCTGGCCATCGGCCTGCAGTCGGCCCTCGGCCTGGATGCGCCGGAGCGCGCCAATGCGCAGGCTTCGCGGGGTGCCAACACGCCGCATCGTCAGGTCCGTCCGTCGCTGCTCGCACAGCTCATCGGGCCGCTGAAGGAAGTCCTGCGCAATCGGGACGTGCGGCTGCTGGGCCTGACGTCGATGACCTACTCGATGACGCAACTGTGCTTCATCACCTTTCTGGTGTCCTATCTGAAGCTCGAACACGGCATGAGCCTGATCGCTGCAGCCGGCGTCCTGTCGGCCTCGCAGGTGGCGAGCGTGGCCTTTCGAGTCGTCTGGGGTCAGGTCTCGGATCGATGGGTGCATCCGACCTTGCTGCTCGGTGCACTGGGCGTATCGATGGGTGTGTGCACCGCACTGCTCGGTCTGCTGCCGGCTGATTCGCCGACCCTGCTGCGCACACTGGTCGCCTTGCTGTGCGCCTCGACCTGCATGTCCTGGAATGGCGTGTATTTCGCCGATCTGGCCCGGCGCGTGCCGCCCGCGACCCTCGCGCATGTCACCGGGGGCACGCAATTCCTCACCTTCTGCGGCGCGATGGTCGGGCCAGTTCTCTTCGCGACGCTGGTCGGTTGGCTGGGCTCGCACGGCGCTGCCTACCTCACCATCGCGGCGGCACCTGCCCTGATCGGTGCCTGGCTTATCATCGGCGCCCTGCGTCCCGCCTCGCGCGCACGTTCTCCCGGGAGATCCTGATGCACCCCGCCGCTCGAATCGCTTGCCTTCCCGCCACTGAACTCGATGCCTTGTGTTCGCGCGTGCGGGCATTCATCGATGAATGCGCCCTGCCGGCAGAAGACCTGAGCCGCGCCCACGACGTCGCCTGGCTGGACGAGGTGACCCGTACCCTGCGTGCGCAAGCCGCGGCCCGAGGGCTCGAACTGCCTCAGTTGCCGCGCGAGGAAGGCGGGCTGGGCCTGAACTGGCAGGACTGCGCGCGCGTTTTCGAAGAGGCCGGCCGCAGCTTTCTGGGAGCCGGTGCGCTGGGCTGCGCGGCACCGGATCAACCGAACATCGATACCCTGCGTCACCTCGCCACCCCCGAGCAACGCGCGCAATGGCTCGAGCCGCTGGTGCGCGGCCAGATTCGCTCGGCCTTCTCGATGACCGAGCCCGCGCCCGGCGTGGGGTCCGACCCTCGCATGGTGCTCACCACGGCACGGCGTGACGGCGACGGCTGGGTGCTCGATGGGCACAAGTGGTTTTCGTCGGGCGCGGTGGGTGCCGCCTTTGCCATCGTCGTGGCCCGCAGCGATGAGGGCCCCAGCTGGTTCATCGTGGACACCCGCAACCCCGGGTGGAAGTTGATCCGATCGATTCCCTCGATCGACCCCTTTGCGGCGGGCGGTCATGGCGAGGTGAAGCTCGAACAGTGTCGAGTCGGACCCGATGCGCTGATTGGTCAGCCGGGCAAGGGCTTCGAGTACGCACAGCTTCGCCTGGAAGGCGCGCGCCTGTTTCACTGCATGCGCGGCATCGGTCTGGCTGCCCGTGCCATGCAGATCGCGCAGGATCACGCCGCAGGCCGTGACTCATTCGGCGCGAAGCTGTCCGAACACCAGCAGATCCAGGCCATGGTGGCCGACTCCCACATTGACCTCTACGCCAGCCGGCTGATGACCCTGGATGTGGCCCGACGCCTGGACGAGCACATTCCCATCCGACATGAATCCTCGATGGCCAAGGTGTTCGTGAGCGAGGCACTGGACCGCATTGCCGACCGCGCAGCCCAGATGACCGGCGCGATCGGCATGTGCGAAGACCAGCCGATCGCGATGATCGTGCGTCGACTGCGTCCGTTCAGGATCTATGACGGCGCCTCCGAAGTGCATCGGGCCGCGATCGGCCGCCGCCTCTTCAATCGCGCATCCGCCCGTTGATCAGGGCGGTGCACTGAGCCTTACTGCGGCTTGATGCTGGTCTGCGCCACGATCTGCGCCCACAGCGCCATGTCGCGTTTGAGCGTCGCCGCAAACGATTCGGGCGAGTCACCCACGGGCACCAGCGTCTGCTCGTTCAGACGCTTCTGGACATCGGGCATGGCCACCACGCGCATCACGTCGCGCGAGATCCGATCGATCACCGGGCGAGGCGTGCGCGCCGGCGCCAGCATCCCGACCCAGCCCAGCGGCTCGAAGCCGGCATAGCCGCTTTCACCCAGGGTGGGCACTGCGGCAAGCGTCGGCGTGCGCTTGGCACCGGTCACCACCAGCGGGCGCAACTTGCCGGCGGCAATATGCGACGTCGCGGTGCTGACATCGGCCCAGGCGGCACTCACCGAGCCGCCCAGCAGTTCGGTGATCATCGGCGCCGAGCCCTTGTAGGGCACATGGGTCATGTCCAGACCGGCGACCTTCTCGAAGCGCTCGCCGACGATGTGCGAGGAGGATGCGATGCCAAACGAGCCGTAGGTGTGTTTGCCGGGATTGGCCTTGACCAGCGCGATGAATTCCTTGAGATCGCGAGCCGGAAAATCAGGCTTCACCACCAGGGTCAGATAGGACAGGCAAATCTGCGAGATCGGCTCGAAGTCCTTGATCGGATCGTAGGGCACCTTGGCATAGAGCGAGGAGTTCTGGATGTGCGTGGTGATCGCGCACAACAAGGTGTAGCCGTCGGCAGGCGCCCGGGCCACCTGCTCGGTGCCAATCATGCCGCTGGCGCCCGCGCGATTCTCGACGATCACCGACTGTCCCCAGATCTCGGCCAATTTTCCGGCCAGCAGGCGTGCCGTGAGATCGGTCGCGCCCCCCGGAGGAAAGGGCACGACCAGCTTGACCGGCTTGGAAGGAAAGGTCTCGGCAGGCTGTGCGAACACGTCCGTGGCCAGAGGCGCGGTGGCTCCGGCGGCCAGGGCGAGCAAAGCGTCGCGACGAGTGCGAATGAAAGTCATGGCAGGTTCAGCGATGAGGACGGCACGATGTGCCGCCGGTGAATGGGAGGACATGAGTCGCCTCGGGAGTCGTGCCCCGGGCGTCGAAGCGCGGATTCTAGCCGGACGCAACGGATACATTTCAATTGCGTGGGCGATCCGGGCGGGACCCGACCCTTGATACGGCATCATCGCGCGATGTCCCTGACTGTGTCCGCGGCGCCATGAGCCGCTTTCCCGCGCTCGCCCATCGGGAATTCCGCCGTTACTTCACCGGCCAGTCGATCGCGCTGGTGGGCGGCTTTGCGCACGGCGTGGGCATTGCCTGGCTGGGATTCAAGCTCACCGGCTCGGTGGCCCTGCTCGGTGTACTGGGATTTGCGCAACTGGCCCCGGCGATCGTGATCTCGCCGATCGCCGGCCTGTTCGCCGATCGCTATTCGAGGCGCAAGCTGCTGATCGGGCTGCTGGGCTTCGTTGCCCTGCTGGGCATGGTGCTGACAGCGCTCACCGCGACTGGCCAGGTCACAGCCACGGTTCTGCTGGTCATCGCCGCCCTGCGCGGCCTGGCCTTTGCCTGCGAAGTTCCGATTCGCCACAGCTTCATTGCCGAACTGGTGACCGACCGCGCCCTGCTCCCCAACGCGGTTGCCCTGCACTCCACCGCATTGAACACCGCGCGCTTCATCGGGCCCGGACTGGGCGGATTCCTGATCGCCAGCATCGGTGAGGCGGCCTGTCTGCTGCTGCATCCGCTGTCGCTGTGCGCGATCCTGATCCAGTTGATTCGCATCCGAACCGCAGACGCCCACCTTCAACAGGCGAAGACCACGTCGTTCCTGAAGGACTATCTGGAGGGCTGGCGGGTCGCGTTCTCGGATCCGATCATTGCGCACATGCTGATCGGCGTGTTTCTGCTGGGCTTCGGTGTCGGCCCGTACAACTCGCTGATGCCGGCGACCGTGGCCGAGCTGCATGGTGCGCACCCGGAGCTGGTGGGCATTTTCCTGTCGAGCGCAGGCGCAGGCGCGATGACCGCCGCCATCACGCTGGCGGCCCGGCGCAGCACCTCGCGGCTGCGGCTGATTGCCATCGCCGGCAACGTGTCGGCCGCACTCGGTCTGGCCTGCTTCTGCCTCAGTCGATGGGTGCCGGCTTCGATGGTGGCCATGGCCTTCATCGGCCTGGGCACCATCACGCAGGCCGTGTCGACCAACATGACGATCCAGTCACGCGTGACCGACATCGTGCGAGGTCGCGTGATGGCGATCTATACCGCCATGTTCATCGGCGCCATGCCGATCGGCAGCCTGGTGTTCGGGCAACTCGGTCAGTGGATCGGTGCGTCGCGGGCGCTGCTGGTCGGTGCCGGCATGGCCCTGGCCGGCGCAGCGCTGACCGCGTGGCGCATGCCGCGCCGAGACCGCGATCAGGTCGACTGATCGCAGCTCATGCGAAATGGGGATGGTGTTCTCTCGTTGTCAGGACTAGCCTGACCGTCAAGGACATCCGTCACAGCTGTTCCGAATCAGGGGGACATCGGGACGAGACGTCCTGACACCCCACTATCAGGAGCACACACCATGTCTGCCCACCCCCTCGCCTGCCTGTCCTCACCACGCCCTGCTTCGCGTCGCGCCATGCGAGCCGCGTGCTGTCTCGCCGTCTTGTTACCCTTGGCTGCAGGCACCGCCTGGGCAAGCCCGATCACGCTGACTGTCAATGCCGGCAATGACACCCAGACCGAGTTCATCGGATCGATCACGGGAAACCTGATCGAAACGCCGTTTGTCGAAGGCACCAAGATGGCCAGCCCTTGGGGCATGCCCACCTACGATAGCGTCCGCTCGGACAAATACGACCTGGCCAAGGTGGGGGCCAACTGGAATGTCTGGGGCCATGTCAATCAAACGGTCTACTGGCTGGGCGACGCGCTGGTCGGACTGACCTACGATCTCTGGGTCTATGGCCAGCACATGGTGGCCGTCGATGGTCACCTCCCGGCTGAGGATGCGCCGAACAACCTGACGTCTCTGCTCTACTACCTCAATCTCGACGGGGCCTCGGGCTGGTCCAGCGGCAGCTCCCTGCTGGGCAGCGTCCCTCATCTGCCCACCACCCATCCCGACGTGATGACGCTCAAGGTCTTCGATCTGAATGGCGCAGACAAGCCCGGCGTATTGAACATCTATCAAGTGGCTGCCGAAGTCAGCCTGATTCACCTGCCCGTGCCAGGCGCATTGCCGTTGACCGTCGCGGGCCTGGGTGGTGTGGGAATCTGGACCCGTCGCAAGCGAAACGAGGCAGTCTCGTCCTGATCTAAGATCGGGGGCATGATGCCCTCGCCTCTTGCCTCCGATCCTCGCTTCGCGCTGCGCCATGAAGTCCGCTATGGCACTCGAGTCGTGCGCTGCTACGCGCAGCGCCCCGCAAGCCTTCACCAGATGTTCGAGCGCGCACTCGCGCGCGGCGCGCACCGCGACGCACTGATCTTCGAAGGGCGACACCTCAGCTGGGGCGAACTCGATGAACAGGGGGGACGCCTGGCGCACGCCCTGTCCCAGCGCGGCGTGTGTGCCGGAGATCGGGTCGCGCTGCTGCTGTCCAATCGCCCCGAGTTCATGATCTCGCTGGTCGCGGTGTGGCGGCTGGGCGCCATCGTCGTGCCGATCAGCGTGCGCGAACAGGGCCCGGGACTGGCCTTCATCCTGGCGCAATGCGGCGCTTGCGCGGTAATCCATGACGACGAGCTTGTCGACCGATTGCCAGCCCCCTCTGACGGCCCTGCCCTGCAGATCCGGCTGACTGCCAGTGAAGTCTTTCGAATCGCCACCCGCGCCGACGGTCCGCTCTTGCGCGAGGCCGCTCCGGTGAGCGAGGAGGACACCGCCGCCATCCTCTACACCTCGGGCACCACCGGCCAACCCAAGGGGGCCATGCTGACCCATGTCGGCATCGTGCACTCCGCGATCCACTACGAGCAGGTGATGCGGCTCGGTGATCAAGAGCGTTCGGTGCTGGCCGTGCCGGCCAGCCATGTCACCGGCCTGGTCGCGATCATCACCACCCTGTGGCACGTCGGCGGTGCCGTCGTGATGCTGCCTCAGTTCAAGGCACAGTCGTTCATCGCGGCGGCGGCCCGCGAGCGAATCACGCACGCGATCCTGGTGCCCGCCATGTATGCGCTGTGCCTGCTGCAGCCCGAATTCGAACAGACCGATCTGAGCGCCTGGCGGATCGGCGGCTTTGGCGGTGCACCCATGCCGGTTTCGACCATCGAGTCGATGGCCCGCATCGTGCCGGGCCTGACCTTGATGAATGCCTACGGTGCGACCGAAACCACATCGCCTGCAACGGCCATGCCGATCGGCGAACAGGCGGCACACCTGGACAGCGTCGGCCGGCCCGTGCCCTGTGCGGACATCGTGGTGGTGAACGATGAAGGCATCGAAGTCGCACCAGGCGAAACCGGCGAACTGCTGATCGGCGGGCCGATGACCGTGCCCGGCTACTGGAACAACCCGGAGGCCACCGCACGCGAATTCGTGGGTGGCTACTGGCGCTCGGGCGATCTCGGTTGCAAGGATGCCGAAGGCTTCGTGAAGCTCTTCGACCGCAAGAAGGACATGATCAACCGGGGGGGCTACAAGATCTGGTCGGTGGAGGTTGAAAACACCTTGGTCGGGTATCCGGGCGTGATCGAGGCCGCTGCCGTCGGCATGCCCTGCCCGGTGCTGGGAGAGCGCGTGCACGCCTTCGTTCATGCCACGCACCCGCATCCCGATCCCGAGGCACTGCGTGCCTGGTGCGCCGAGCGACTGTCCGACTACAAGGTGCCGGAGTCGGTGACGGTGCAGGTCGAGCCCTTGCCGCGCAATGCCAACGGCAAGCTCATGAAGCGCGAGATGCGTGCCTGGCTCAAGCCTCCAGGCCAGCCAGAATAGAGTTCTTGGCGGTCAACAGCCCCGCCTGAAACGACAACGCCCTGCGCCGTGAACAGAGGCGCAGGGCGTTCCGACCGGACGACCCGAAGCTCAGGCGATCAGCGCAGTGCGTCGTTGATCTTGTTCAGCGCCGCCGCACCGGGACACAACACCGACTCACCGAGACGATTGAGCGGTGCCGGCACCGTCTTCAAGGCCGAATGCAGATCGACTGCATCGGGATCGACATAGATCAGGCCGGTAGCGATCTCGCCCTCTTCGGCCAGCGCCGCCATGTGGTTCATGGCCGCACGCCGATCGCGAGGATCATGCCCCTCGTGCAACTTGCGCAGACGCATCTTCGATCCATCAGCCTGCGGCAGCTCGATCACTTCACCCGGGTTGGGCTCGGCAAACACTTCCTTGGCCAGATCGATGAAGTCGATGCGGCTGACCGCCTCGTTGTGGGCGCGCACGTAGTCGTAGCTGCGGGTGCTGCCCTCGTGGTTGTTGAAGGCCACACACGGGCTGATGACATCGATGAATGCGGCACCGCCGTGGTTGATCGCACCCTTGATGAGCGGCACCAGTTGCGCCTTGTCGCCCGAGAAGCCGCGTCCGACATAGGTTGCGCCCAGCTGCAGGGCCAGGCCGACCAGGTCTACCGGCGATTCGATGTTTTCGGCGCCCTTCTTGCTGCGGCTGCCGCGATCGGCGGTGGCCGAGAACTGACCCTTGGTGAGGCCGTACACGCCATTGTTCTCGACGATGTAGACCATGCGCACGCCACGTCGCATGGCATGCGCAAACTGTCCCAGACCAATCGAGGCGGAATCGCCGTCGCCCGAGATTCCCAGGTACAGCAGGTCGCGATTGGCCAGGTTGGCACCGGTCAGCACGCTGGGCATGCGGCCGTGCACGGTATTGAAGCCGTGACTGGCACCCAGGAAATAGTCCGGCGTCTTGCTGGAGCAACCGATGCCCGACAGCTTGGCGACGCGATGGGGCTGGACATCCATTTCCCAGCAGGCCTGGATGATGGCCGCCGAAATGGAGTCGTGACCGCACCCGGCGCACAGCGTCGAGATCTTGCCTTCGTAGTCGCGGCGGGTATAGCCGACCTTGTTCTTTTCGAGGGTCGGGTGATGCAGTCGGGGCTTGGCGATATAGGTCACTTGACGGTCTCCTTGGCGGACGCGCCAGACTTGCCGGCAGCCTTGCCAGCATGCTCGCGGATGGCCTGGGTGATGAATCGGGCGGTGATCGGGGTGCCGTCGTAGTGCAGCACGCGCACGAGCTTGTCCGGATCGGCATCGAGCTCGTTGATCAGCAGTGTGCGCATCTGCGCATCGCGGTTCTGTTCGACCACGAACACATGGTCGTGCGCATCGATGAAGGCCTTCACGCTCTTCGGGAAGGGGAAGGCACGCAGACGCATCGCGTCAAGGTGCACGCCCTCTGCCGCCAGGGACTCGAAGGCCTCGTCCATCGCAGGCGCCGTCGAGCCGAAGTAGATCACGCCCAGTTTCGTGCGCTGAGCGCCCGAGCGCACCACCGGTGCCGGCACCAGGTTGGCCGCGGTCTCGAACTTCTTCAGCAGCCGCTGGACGTTGTAGACGTAGTCCTGGCCGGTTTCCGAATAGCGCGCATAGGCGTCACGGGTCGTGCCACGGGTGAAGTAGCTGCCCAGGGTCGGGTGGGTGCCCGGCAGCGTGCGCCAGGGAATGCCATCGCCGTCCACGTCCTTGTAGCGGCCGAAGTCGAAACCGGCTTCGAGTTGCTCGGCCGTGAGCACCTTGCCGCGGTCATAGTTGCGGTCCTCGCTCCACTTGAGCGGCTCGCACAGGCGCTGGTTCATGCCGATGTCCAGATCGGTCATCACGAACACCGGAGTCTGCAGGCGCTCGGCCAGATCGAAGGCCGTGGCGGTGTGCTCGAAGCATTCGTTGGGATCCTGCGGCAGCAGCATCACATGCTTGGTGTCGCCGTGCGAGGCGTAGGCGCTGGAGATCAGGTCGGCCTGCTGCGTGCGGGTCGGCATGCCGGTGGACGGGCCGCCTCGCTGCACATCGACGATCACGAACGGAATTTCGGCGAAATAGGCCAGACCGATGAACTCGGTCATCAGCGACACGCCGGGCCCCGAAGTGGCGGTGAAGGAGCGGGCACCATTCCAGCCCGCGCCCGTGATGATGCCGACCGAGGCGATCTCGTCTTCAGCCTGGATGATCGCGTAGTTGGCCTCGCCGGACTGGGTGTCGTGGCGAAACTTCTTGCAGTACGACTGGAAGGCTTCGGCGACCGACGACGACGGGGTGATCGGGTACCAGGCACACACGGTGGCACCGCCATAGACTGCGCCCAGCGCAGCCGCGGCATTGCCTTCCATGAAGATGCGATTGCCCACCGCATCGGCGCGCTTGACGCGAATGCCGATCGGCGCGTCGAGGTGCTCCTTGGCGAAATCACGCCCAGCGTGCAGCGCTCGCACGTTGGACTCGAGCAGCCGCTCCTTGCCCTTGTACTGCTCGGTGAAGAGCTTCTCGATCACTTCCGGATCGACTTCCATCAGCACCGACAGCGCACCCAGCACCATGATGTTCTTGAAGAGCGTGCGCTGACGCGGGTCTTCGTAGGCGGCGTTGCAGATCGCCGTGACCGGCATGCCGATGACCGTGATGTCAGGGCGAAAGGCGCTCGGCGGCATCGGGCGGGTGCTGTCGTAGAACAGATAGCCACCGGGTTCGATCTCGGCCAGATCCTGGTTCCAGGTCTGGGGATTCATCGCCACCATCATGTCGATGCCACCGCGCCGGCCCAGCCAGCCGCGCTCGGTCACCCGCACTTCGTACCAGGTCGGCAGTCCCTGAATGTTGGACGGGAAGATGTTGCGCGGACTGACCGGCACGCCCATCCGCAGAATCGACTTGGCAAACAGCTCGTTGGCCGAGGCCGAGCCCGAGCCGTTGACGTTGGCGAACTTGATGACGAAATCGTTGACCGCTTCGATGCGCTTCATGCTGCGACCTCCTTGCCGCGCGTGCCGACCGTCGCGCGGTCGCGGCAGGACTCACCCGCCTTGGTGGTGTTCAGCAGGAATTTCTGCATGTCCCAGGCGCCGGTCGGGCAGCGCTCGGCGCACAGGCCGCAGTGCAGGCAGACATCCTCGTCCTTGACCATCACCCGCTCGGTCTTGAGGGTGGCACTCACGTAGAGGTCCTGCTCGAGGTTGGTCGCCGGCGCCTTCAGGCGCATGCGCAGATCGGCCTCGTCGCCGTTTTCCGTGAACGTGATGCTGTCCATGGGGCAGATGTCGACGCAGGCGTCGCACTCGATGCACAGCTTCTCGTTGAAGACCGTCTGGACATCGCAATTGAGGCAGCGCTCGGCTTCCTCATAGGCGGTCTTGCGGTCAAAGC
>JBILSK010000356.1:0-3529 GCA_044372165.1 Burkholderiaceae bacterium
GATATTCACAATCGCGCCCCCGCCGCCCGCTCCCATGACGCGTGCCTCGTGCTTGACGCACAGGAAAGCCCCCTTGAGGCAGATGTCGATCACCCGATCCCAATCGTCCTCGGCCAGTTCGGTGATCTCGGCAGCCACGCCGATGCCCGCGCAGTTGAAGCCCAGATCCAGCCTGCCGAGATCCTGGACAGCGGCCTGCACCATGGCCTGGACCTGCGCTTCGCTGCGCACATCCGTCACAGTTGTGACGATATTCGCTCCGAACTCATCCCGACACGCAGCCAGCTTCGCCTCATCGAGGTCGGCCACGACAGCGCGTCCGCCCTCGTTCACCAAGCGGCGCACGATCGCCAGACCAATCCCGGATGCGCCTCCGGTCACCACTGCCACCTTGCCGTCAAACCGTGCCGCTGCACCCATTGCTGACCTCGAAAAATGAGAGTTGTCTCCGCCACGATGCCCACGCGACAGCGCGTCTGTCCTGTGCATCGACCTCGGCCTGTGCACCGGCACCCTTCGATCGACGGTGGCGCGATGACCTGAAGCCGGTGTAGCTTACGTCCCGCACTGCCTTCAGTGCCGGCACGCAGCGTGAGGGACCGGCTCTGCACGCCACAGATGGAATTCGAACGAGTCGATCGATGAGAGCACTGGTCTATGAAGGGGCACGCAAAGTGCCGATGCGGGCGATGCCCGAGCCACGCGCGGGCCACGACGAGGTGCTGCTGACGGTCACGGCGGTCGGCGTGTGCGGCTCGGACATCGGCCTGTTTCGCGGTGCTCACCCCAACCTGCCCCTGCCCATCATTCCCGGTCACGAGTTCGGTGGTCGCACCGAGGCGGGCGATGCCGTGGTGGTCAATCCGATGGTGGGCTGCGGCCGGTGCCCGATCTGTCAGTCCGGACGCACCCACCTGTGCGCGCAACGCGGCATCATTGGCTTCACGCGCCCGGGTGCCTATGCACAGCGCATCGCGGTGCCGGCGCGCTGTGTCGTCCCGGCCCCGGGCCTCACTCCCATCCAGGCGGCCCTGGTCGAACCGATCGCCAATGGGATGCATGCCTGGATGCGGGCTGGGCGCCCGACCGGACGCGTCGCGGTGATCGGTGCCGGCGCCATCGGCATGAGCCTGCTGCATGTGCTGCGCAGCCAGGGGCTCAGCGACATCACCATCATCGACCCGATCCCCGAACGGCGCGAGGCGGCTGCGCGCGCAGGCGCTGCCTTCACCGCCGATCGCCTCAGCGGCAGCTTCGAGGTGGTCTTCGATGCCGCAGGCACAGCGGGCACGCGCGCCGACGCGATTGCATGCACCGAACCTGGCGGCACCGTGGCCCTGCTCGGACTGCATGACGACATCCTCAACGTGCCGGCGCGCCTGCTGATCACCGCCGACCGCACGGTGTGCGGCTGCTTTGCCTACAGCGAACAGGATTTCGCGCAGGCCGTGGTCCTGGCTGCCCAGCTCGAAGCTCCCTGGGCCGAGCTGATCGTCCCGGAGCAGGCCGAGGCCGCGCTGGCCGATCTGATCGAGGGCCGTGGTCCGCCCGGTCGCATCAAGACCGTGCTGCAGTTCGGCGACTGAACCGCCGCCTGGCGACAGGCAAGCGGGGCCCGAGCGCCTCGCTTTCCAGGTGACAGATATCACGTGAAAAGCGTGATACATCTGCGTACACAACCGCACGCCCCCCCCCACTCGCTGAATCAGACAAGCCTTTGTAAATCAAGGGGCACTCGCTGCCTGGCCCGGCCCTTGCCTCTGTCCTCGTCAAACGCCTCACGCGTTGCTCGCCGGATCCGTTGTCCGGCAAACCTTCGACTCGGACAGGACATCATGAAACTCAAGTCACTCGCACTGGCCACGCTGCTGGGCACCGCGCTCAGCCCGGCGCACGCCGAGCTCATCACGGTCAACATCAGCGGTACCTTCCTGGCGGAATTCAACATCGGAACTTCAGCCCAGCTGCTGGACGGCACGTCGATCAGCGGCTACTACACCTACGACACCGCCAATTCGAACCAATTCACCGCCTGGTCGGTGAGCACACAGGCCAGCCCCACCTATGGCCAACCCGGCGGCGGGCTGTTTCCGGCCTTCACTTACCAGTCGGGCGCCACACCCACGCAAACCGCCGGCTTCTTCAATCTGATTGGACCCGGGACCGTCCTCTTTTGCGCGGTGGACTGCAATGGCGCAGGAATTCCACCCATCGCCCTGATCTACGTGCCCAACGATCCGAGCATTCGATTCGTCCAGCTGATGTCGGACGGCTCAGGTATCAACACCCCCGGCGGGCCCGATTTCATCGCCTTGAGGCTGGCGCTCGCCGAGGTGCCCGTACCCGCCACCCATGCCCTGCTCGGCCTGGGCCTGGCGGTCGCCGGCATCGCGGCTCGCCGCGCCCGCAAGGACTGAGTCCCTGCTATTGGGGCGGCTCCTCGCCGCCCCAGCCGCTCAGTGCCCCAGGTTGCGCGCAAACAGTGCGAACAGCCGCTCCCAGTGCCGCTCGGCACTGGGCTTGTCGTAGATGCCCTCGCGCCTGGGAAAGGCGAAGCCGTGCTGGGCGCCGGGGAACCACTCGAGCCGGTAGTTGACCCGTGCGGCATCCAGTGCCGAGGTGAGCGTGTCCACCAGCGGCTTGGGCGCCCACTTGTCGATCTCAGCGCAGGCGAGATACACCTCGCACTTGACGCGATCGAGCATGCGATGCGGTGAATCCTCGCGGTCGGTGACCAGGTTGGCGCCATAGATCGAGGCCACGCATTTCAGGCGCGGGTGGTGGGCGGCAGCGGCCAGCACGAAGGGGCCGCTCATGCAGTAGCCCACCGCACCGATGCGGCGGGCATCGGCCGCAGGCTGCGCATCGACCCAATCCAGCATGGCCTGGGTGTCGCGCACGATCATCCCATTGCTGAGGTGGCCCATCAGTTCGAACATCCGCGCCATGCTCGCCTCGTCGCGCGCCGGCAGCTCGTACTCGCGCACATCGCGGTAGTAGAGCTGCGGCAGCACCACGAAATAGCCCACCGACGCAATGCGCCGAGCCATGTCGTGCAGCTCTTCGCGCTTGCCGGGCGCATCCATGTAGAACAGCACCACCGGGTGCGGTCCGCCCTCGTCGGGGTGAACGACGAAGGTCGGCATGGCACCGTCCTGCGTCGTGATGTCGATGTGATGCTCGATCATGGTCTGGCTCCTCGATGGGGTGGATGCACTGTGTGTCGCCCGGACACGGCTCATCGAATCCGGAGCGCCGTTCAGGGCGCGATGCTGCGCTTGTCTTAAGATCGACCGCACAAGGGTAGCCAAGCCCGATCATCACGCGGCCCGTGCCGCCATCCCCACAGAGAGGAGCGTTCCATGAAAACCGAATTCTGTCTGGTCGAAAAGCGCGACCACATCATGACCGTGCGCCTGAACCGCCCCGAGCGGCTCAATGCCATGCACCCGCCGGGCAACCTGGAACTGGCCCGCGTGTTCGACGATTTCGCCGCCGACGACGACATGTGGGTGGCCATCATCACCGG
>JBILSK010000357.1:0-3525 GCA_044372165.1 Burkholderiaceae bacterium
TTTCGACGGGTCGCTCAGGCGGCCCGTTTCCGTTTGGGCGCAAGGCGTGATTCGACGCTTCGCCACAGCAGCGCACCGGCCAGCAGGCTGGCCGCCCAGGCGGCGATCAGGGCCAGTGCGTGCAGGACGGGTTGCGCAGGCAGCCAGCGGGCCGCTGCTGCGTCAAAGACCAGCAGTACCGGGTAATGGATGAGAAAGACGGAATAGGAGATCTTTCCCAGCCCGTTCAGCACGGCGAGGCCCTGCCAGCGCGACAGCGCACCCGGGGCGGTCGATGCGAGCAGCAGCAGCGCGGTCAGGCCGGCCAGCGCAATGCGATCCCGCCAGTCCACGATCAGCGCGAGTACGGTGAGCGCGACGATGAGTCCCGCCATCGCACGCCGCTCGAGTGCGCGGGAGGCACTGCCTCCCCACCAGGCCAGCGCCCCCAGGCCGTAGGCACCGAAGAAGTAGGGCGCCCAGACCTCCCAGGCCGTGTCGCGGTTGAACCCGAACAGCGAGACAGCCGTCCCCAGCGTGACGACGACCATCCCGAGTCGTTGCGCCCCGTCGGTCGCGGCCGGGGCTGCCGCCGCGCTCAGCCACAGCATCAGCACGAAGAGCGCGTGCAATTGCAGATCGATCGCCACATACCACTGGCCCGCCGACAGCGCCGGCACCTCCAGGATGTCCTGGACCATGAAAAGATTGGCGAGAAGTTGTCCCGGACCCGGGGCCGGCGACGCGTGCGGCACATCGGCCCATGCCCGCGCCAGCGCGGCCGCGCCCAGGGCTGCGGCCAGCGCGACCCAGTAGGTGGGTGCCAGGCGCAGGAATCGACGCGCCACGAAACCGGCCGGAGCCTGGATGGTCATCAGGCCGCGAGGCGCCAGCGCGCGCGCGGCCAGGAAGCCGCCGATCACCAGAAAGACCTGCACCGCATAGCGACCGTAGACGTCGAGCCAATCGATCAGCGCCGGCGCAAGGGGTCGCGCGACATCGGACATCGGGCCGTAGATGGCCAGGTGATGCAGGACGATGCACTGCGAGGCGACCGCCTTCAAGGCGTCGACCACCGCCATCCGTGCTTGAGGACGGGTGACGCCTTCGTGTGACGTGGGCTGGGCAGCGTGCTGCGGCAGAGGAGATGAAGCAGGGTTCATCGATGACCGATCCGGGAGCGGCAGGGGGTGCTGGCTCGGCAGGCAGCGCTTCGCCGTCGCGAGTGGTGCAGCATTATTGCGTCATTGCCGAGACTCCTCGGGCCCGACCGACCATTTCATGGTGTCTGCATGCGTCGGCCGGGCGCATGCCTTCTTTTCTCGCTCCTCGGCTAACATGGCGAGCGTTCGCGGGCGGGTCACCGACCTGTCACGGGGCGTCAACACAATCGAGGGTCGCATTCGATCCGACCCCTCTGGAGAGTGAGCATGACATTGAAAGCATTTGCCGCCGCCGCGCTGATCGCGGCTTCCACGCCAGCGCTGGCGCAGACCGACCTGCACTGGTGGCACTCGATGGGCGGTGCCCTGGGCGAGTGGGTCAATGGCCTGGCCAAGGATTTCAACGAGGCTCAGAAGGACTACAAGGTCATCACCACCTTCAAGGGCGGTTACGACGAGTCCCTGACCGCAGCCGTGGCAGCCTTTCGAGCCGGCAACGCGCCGCACATTCTGCAGGTCTACGAGGTGGGCACCGCCACCATGATGGCCAGCCGCAATGTCATCGTCCCGGTCACCAAGGTGATGGCCGACGCTGGCATGAAGTTCGATGCCAAGGCCTATGTGCCGGCGGTCGCGGGCTACTACACCGCGCCCAGCGGCGAAATGATGAGCCTGCCGTTCAACAGCTCGACCACCGTCTTTCACTACAACAAGGACGCGTTCAAGGCGGCTGGCCTCGATCCCGAGAAGCCGCCTCTCACCTGGCCCGAGGTGGCGCTCACCGCGGCCAAGCTCAAGGCGGCTGGCCACAAGTGCCCGCTGACCACCAGCTGGATGAGCTGGACCCAGCTGGAGAGCTTCTCGGCCTGGCACAACGTCGAGTTCGCGACCAAGCGCAATGGCTTCAACGGCATGGATGCACGCCTGGCATTCAACACGCCGCTGCACGTGCGCCACGTCGAGAACCTCGCCAACCTGTCCAAGCAGGGTCTGTTCCACTACAAGGGCCGTGGCGCAGCCCCGGATGCCACCTTCGTCTCCGGTGAGTGCGCGATGTACACCGGCTCGTCGGCGGCGCGCGGCAACATCATGCGCAACGGCAAGTTCGCCTCGGGCATCTCGACCCTTCCTTATTACCCGGATGTGCCGGGCTCGCCGCAGAACACCGTGATCGGCGGTGCCAGCCTGTGGGTGATGTCCGGCAAGAAGGCCCCTGAATACAAGGGTGTTGCCGCCTTCTTCGACTTCCTCAGCCGCCCGGACGTGCAGGCCAAGAGCCACCAGGCGACCGGCTATCTGCCGATCACCGGGGCCGCCTTCGAGCTGACCGAGAAGTCCGGCTTCTACAAGCAGAACCCGGGTGCCGACGTGTCGGTGAACCAGATGATTCGCAAGACCACCGACAAGTCGCGTGGCATTCGTCTGGGCAACTTCGTGCAGATCCGCGCGATCGTCGACGAGGAACTCGAGCAGGTCTGGGCGGGCAAGAAGTCCGCCAAGGAGGCCCTGGAGACTGCGGTCAAGCGCGGCAACGAGCAGCTCGAGCGCTTCGAGAAGGCCAACAAGAGCCGCACCTGAGGCGCACCTGAGGCGCACCTGAGGCGCGCGGCCTGACATCTGACACCGGCCTGCGCCGCATCCGGGGTCAGGCCGCCAGCCCGCGCAGGCTTGACCCCGATCGACTCCTTCTTCTCGGGCATCGTCCGTGACCATCGAAAAACGCGTCCGGTTTTCCCACCGCTGGCTGCCGTGGGCTTTGATTGCCCCGCAGATGGCGATCGTGCTGGTCTTCTTCTTCTGGCCGGCCGCGCAGGGGCTCTACCAGAGCGTCCTGATGGAAGATGCCTTCGGCACCAGCACGCAATTCGTCGGGCTGGAAAATTTCCAGCGACTGTTCGCTGACGAAACCTATCTTGCGTCCTTCAGAACCACGGCGGTCTTCTCCGTCCTGGTGGCGGTCCTGGGTCTCAGTGTGGCCTTGCTGCTGGCCGTGATGGCCGACACCGTGGTCAAGGGTGCGACCGTCTACAAGACGCTGCTGGTCTGGCCTTACGCTGTGGCGCCGGCGATTGCCGGGGTGCTGTGGATGTTCATGTTCGCGCCGTCGGTGGGCATCGTGAGCCACGCGCTGCGCGCCGTGGGCATCGAGTGGAACCATCTGCTCAACGCGGACCATGCGATGACCCTGATCGTCATGGCGGCGGTCTGGAAGCAGATTTCCTACAACTTCCTGTTCTTTCTGGCCGGACTGCAATCGATCCCCCGCAGCCTGATCGAGGCCGCAGCCATCGATGGTGCCCGTCCCTGGCGGCGGTTCTGGACCATCGTCTTTCCGCTGCTGTCGCCCACCACCTTCTTTCTGCTGGTGATCAACGTGGTCTAT
>JBILSK010000020.1:0-11464 GCA_044372165.1 Burkholderiaceae bacterium
GTGCTGTTCATCGACGAGATCCACACGCTGATCGGGGCGGGCTCGGCATCGGGGGGCACCCTGGATGCCTCCAATCTGCTCAAGCCGGCGCTGTCGTCGGGGCAACTGAAGTGCATCGGCGCGACCACCTTCAACGAGTACCGCGGCATCTTCGAGAAGGACCACGCGCTGTCGCGTCGCTTCCAGAAGATCGATGTCAACGAACCGACCGTCGAACAGACTGTGCAGATCCTGCGCGGACTGAAGTCCCGTTTCGAGGAACACCACGGCATCAAGTACTCGTCGTCCGCACTGACGGCCGCCGCCGAGCTGTCGGCCAAGTTCATCAACGACCGGCATCTGCCCGACAAGGCGATCGACGTGATCGACGAGGCGGGCGCCGCGCAGCGCATCCTGCCCAAGTCCAAGCAGAAGAAGGTGGTGGGCAAAGGCGAGATCGAGGACATCGTGGCCAAGATCGCCCGGATTCCGCCGACCTCGGTCTCTTCTGATGACCGCAGCAAGCTGCAGCACCTCGAGCGCGATTTGCGCAACGTGGTGTTCGGCCAGGACGCGGCCATCGAGGCGCTGGCCGCCGCGATCAAGATGGCCCGCTCGGGTCTGGGCAAGCCGGACAAGCCGATCGGCTCCTTCCTGTTCTCCGGCCCGACCGGCGTGGGCAAGACCGAGGTGGCCAAGCAGCTGGCCTTCCTGATGGGCATCGAGCTCATCCGCTTCGACATGTCCGAGTACATGGAGCGTCACGCGGTCTCGCGACTGATCGGTGCGCCCCCCGGCTATGTCGGCTTCGATCAGGGCGGCCTGCTGACCGAGGCCATCACCAAGAAGCCACACGCCGTGCTGCTGCTCGACGAAATCGAAAAGGCGCATCCGGACATCTTCAACATCCTGTTGCAGGTGATGGACCACGGCACGCTCACCGACAACAACGGGCGCAAGGCCGATTTCCGGAACGTGATCATCATCATGACCACGAACGCGGGTGCCCATGATCTGCAGAAGCGCTCGATGGGTTTCTCGGACAACAAGCAGGCCGGCGACGAGCTGCAGGAAATCAAGCGGATGTTCACGCCCGAGTTCCGCAACCGCCTGGATGCGACGATCTCCTTCAAGGCGCTCAACGAGGACATCATCCTGCGGGTCGTCGACAAGTTCCTGATCTCGCTGGAAGAGCAGCTTCACGAGAAGAAGGTCGAGGCCGTTTTCTCCGAGCGCCTGCGTGAGCATCTGTCGAAGAAGGGCTTCGATCCCCTGATGGGCGCACGCCCGATGCAGCGACTGATCCAGGACACCATCCGCAAGGCTCTGGCGGATGAGCTGCTGTTCGGCAAGCTGGTGGGTGGCGGCAAGGTGACGGTTGACCTCGACGAGAACGAGAAGGTCCTGCTGTCCTTCACCGAGTCGGCACCTCCGCCGGCCGCACCCGGCGAGGGCGAGGAGCGCATCGAGGTGCTGCCCGCCTGAACCGTCGGAATCGACCCCGCCCGGGCTCGGTGCGTGTCGCCGCAGGCCGGGCTTCACCCAGAAACGCCCCGAACGACATCGGTCGATCGGGGCGTTTCTGCATCCGGGGCAGCGCTGTGTCGCGACGCCCGCGAGACGCCCGTACGCCTGGATGTGCCCTGATCGAGACAGGCGTTCTGTCCTGTGACCCGTCCAAAAAGGTCGGAAAAAACTCTACTTTTGTCTGAGAGGGGTCGGTAATTATGACGGACCGGTCAGGCGATGCCGCCCATCGGGATGGCCACACCTGTCGTCCGCGGGCGGTGCGCTTTCGAGGCCACGCCCGTCACCATGAGGCTGTCTTTTCGCTGCATTGGTCTGCCTTTCATGCCTGTTCTGGACGCTTCCCGCCTCAACTGGTTCCTTCGGGATCTCGACTTGTCCGCCGTGGTGGCGATGCGGCGCGCTTTGCCGCAGGCCAGGCAGTACGTCGAGCTGGTGGCGGGACTGCATGCGGTCGATGTGTCGCGCGACGAGGCCTACCAGCAGATGCTCTCGCGTCACATCGGGCTGCGCGGCAAGCTGCGCCTGCATCGCGCCGAAGTGTTTGCGCTGTTCGAGGCTTTCAAGCACCAGCCCAGGCCAGCCTTCTCGAGCATTCTGAGCCAGGTGAGCGAGCTGACCGGCCAGGTGGAGAAGTCGGTGTCCTCCACCTTGCTGGCCATTGTGGACCCGACTCAGCCGACCATCGATCGCGAGATTCGCGAACTGATGCCCCGGTACGGCTTTCCAGCGCTGGCTGAAGCCCCGAGCTTCGACGATTGCGTGACATGGCACCAGCAGCTGTGCCAACTGTTCGACGACGTGCTGGTTTCGGCGCAATGGCCTGCATTGCGTGCTCGTCTGGACGCGCAGCTCAAGGGGATCGCCTCACCGTGCATGACCGATGTACGCAAGCTCAACCTGCAGTTGAGCCATGCCAGGCGCATCGTTGCCCTGATGGCCATCCCCAGGCTGGCGGCGGTGGCAGCACCAGCGCAGTCGCTCACAACAGCCGCGACCGACGCGAGTGATGCGGGTCGCCTGCGCCCCGGCGTTCGGGTTCACCTGTGCCGCTAGGCGCGGCCGCTCAGACCCGACCGACCACCAGGTATTCCATCAGCGCCTTCTGAACATGGAGCCGGTTCTCGGCTTCATCCCAGACGACCGATTGCGGTCCATCGATCACCTCGGCAGACACTTCCTCGCCCCGGTGGGCAGGCAGGCAGTGCATGAACAGTGCGTCGGCGCGTGCCTGGCGCATCATGTCAGCGTCGACCTGCCAGTCAGCGAAGGCCGCCAGGCGGTCGCGACTCTCGTCCTCGAAGCCCATGCTGGTCCAGACGTCGGTACTCACCAGATCGGCGCCGGCGCAGGCCTGCATCGGGTCATCGCAGTATTCGACATGTGCCGCGTCGCCCGGGGCCACCCGGGACGGGTCGATCCGGTAGCCCGGCGGTGTCGAGATCCGGATGCGAAAGTCGAGCAGGCCCGCCGCCTGAATCCAGGTGTAGGCCATGTTGTTGGCGTCGCCTATCCAGGCCACCGTCCGGCCCGCGATGCGCCCGCGGTGTTCCTCGAAGGTGTAGACGTCCGCCAGGACCTGGCACGGGTGATATTCGTTGGTCAAACCGTTGATGACCGGCACCCTGGAATGCGCGGCAAAGCGCTCGACGATCGATTGCTCGAAGGTGCGGATCATCACCACATCGCACATGCGCGAGATCACCTGGGCGGCGTCTTCGACGGGCTCGCCGCGACCGAGCTGGGAGTCCCGGGTATTCAGGAACACCGCGCTGCCGCCGAGCTGATGCATGCCGGCCTCGAAGGACAGCCGAGTACGGGTCGATTGCTTCTCGAAGATCATCACCAGCGTGCGGTCGGCCAAGGGGTGATAGGCCTCGTAGCGCTTGAAGCGATCCTTGATGACGTGAGTCCGCTCAAAGAGATGGCGGAGCTCGGCCCGATCGAGGTCGGTCAGCTGAAGGAAATGCTTGAGGGACATGAGACGGTCTTCAGGCTGCGCTCGGGTTCGGGCGCGCCAGCACCTCGCGGATCAGGGGCGCCAGCAGCGACACGGTCAGTTCTGCCTGCTCACGGCTCAGGATCAGCGGCGGCAGCAAGCGCACCACCGAATCGGCGGTGACATTCAGGACCAGGCCGGCTTTCAGAGCCATGCCGACGATCTCGCCGCAGGGGCGATCAAGCTCGACACCGATCATCAGTCCGGTGCCGCGCACCTCGACCAGGCCCGGTACGCCCGCCAGCTCGCGTCGCATGCCGTTCATGATCAGCTCGCCCATCGCCGTGGCATTGGCCAGCAGCCCGTCTTCTTCCATCACCTCGATGGTCGTCAGGCCCGCGCGCATTGCGAGCGGGTTGCCACCGAAGGTGGTGCCGTGATTGCCAGGCTTGAATGTGTCGGCGGCCGCGCCGTGAGCCACGACTGCGCCCACCGGAATACCGGAGGACATGCCCTTGGCCAGCGGCATCACATCGGGTTTGATGCCTGCCCACTGATGGGCGAACCAGCGACCGGTGCGGCCGGTGCCGCACTGCACTTCGTCGACCATCAGCAGCCAGCCCATGCGGTCGCACAATGCGCGGGCATGACGCAGGTACTCGTTGCGGGCAGGCACGATACCCCCCTCGCCCTGGATCGCTTCCACGAAGACCGCAACCACATTCGGGCGCTCCGCCGCCACCTTGTCGAGTGCCGCGGTATCGTTCAAGGGCACCCGCACGAACCCCTCGACCAGGGGCTCGAAGCCCTTCTGGACCTTCGCATTGCCAGTCGCCGACAAGGTCGCGAGGGAGCGGCCATGGAAGGCCTTTTCGTAGACGACGATCTCAGGCCGATCGATGCCCTTGTTGTGCCCGTAGAGGCGAGCGATCTTGATGGCCGCCTCGTTGGCCTCCAGGCCCGAGTTGCAGAAGAAGACGTTGGTCATGCCCGACAGGTCCACCAGCCGCTGCGCCATCTTCTCGCGCAGCGGAATCTCGAACAGATTCGAGCAGTGGATGATCTTGGAGGCCTGGTCGGTGATGGCCGCGACCAGCCGCGGATGGTTATGCCCGAGCGTGTTCACTGCGATCCCGGACAAGCCGTCCAGATAGCGTTTGCCGTCGGTGTCGTAGAGCCATGCACCCTCGCCGCGCTCGAAGGCGACAGGTTGCGGCGCATAGGTCGGCATCACCGGGTTTCTGGCGGGCATCGTCTATCCTCTGGAAGAAAGGAAGTCACACAGGGTCAAGGGACGAGAGTCTAGGGGATTTTGATGACCTGGGCGAGTCAGCGGCCTGCGCAGGACGGCTGCGGGCGCGTCTATAATCGGCTCAACGCTTTTTCGCGTGCCCAGCGCCCCCCTGATGGCGTCATTGCCTCCCGCCCCCCCCGCGCCGTCCCTGGTTCCAGCCGTTTCGCTGAGCGAACCACCCAACGCCCCGTTCCTGATCGTCGGTGTGACGGGCGCAGGCAAGACCTTCCGGCCCAGCGACTGGGCTGAGCGCCTGGCGGGCGTGATGTCCTCATTCATGCCGCCCGGTGCCGCGCCGGCAACGCGCTTGCAGTATTCCCCATATGTTGTGCCGGGACGACATGGTGCCGAGACCTCAGTGCGAGTGGATCCGGCCATTGCAGCCGTGGAGCCCATGGCCTTGAGCTTTCTGCTCAACTTTGCACGCAGCAACGACTTGCAGATCGCTTTGACCTTTGACAAAGCTTGAACTAAGCTCGCTAAGTTATTGTCTTTAATAAAGGTCCGCGCGAGGCATGCGCGAAACGACAGTCCAGGGTTCGGTGGGCGCGGAGGAGCGCCCGACTGAAGCGATCGATTCCCGTCCGGTCTACCGGGTCGCGGCCTTCGGATTGGGGGCGGCTTCCCGTCATGTGACCGAGGTGGTGTTTCGCCACGCGCACCGCAATCCCTATCGTTTCACGGTCGTGTCATCCCGGACGCCCGATGACTTCGATCTGGCGCTGGTCAACATGACCTCCCAGGGCGCCGAGGGCATTGCCCAGACCCTGCGCGGTCTGCCTCGCTCCCGGGCCATCGTGACCGTGGGTCGACGCGAAGATCCGTCCCGTGCCTGCGATGACCTGCTGTTGCGCCGTTATGCCGAGTGCCTGATCGGCGTCCTGAACCAGGTGGTCGAAGGGCGGCTGATGCGTCCTGCAGCAGCGCAACGCGTCCCTGCCAGTGGCCGCGGATCGAGCGCACTCGAGGCTTTGGCAGAGCGGCGCCTGGGTCGACGGGCCAAGGTGCTGGTGGTCGATCCCAGTCCCGCGTTGCGTCGATCGCTGGCGCTGACGCTGGGGTCGATGGGCCTGGATGCCCATGGCGTGGGGGGCGGGCGCGAAGCGCTCGAGGTGCTGGAGCGCGGCCCGTGCGAAGGAGTGCTCCTCGAGGCCGATCTGCCTGACATGAGCGGATTTGGCCTGGTTCGCAGCCTGCGCCGCGATCCGCGCTTGCGGGGCATGGCCCGGATCATGCTGACCCAGCGCAGTGCCCCGTGGGACAAGATGGCGGGGGCCCTGTCCGGGTGCGACAGCTATCTCGTGAAGCCCGTCTCGAACCCGGTGTTGTGCGACACCGTGGCGCGGTGTCTGCAGCGGGTGCTGGGCTCGGTGAGCCCGTTGCCCGCAGCGACGAAACTGCCCGTGGCGCCCGGATGGCGCGAGGGGTGGACCCTGACAGTCGCGCCCGACCGACCGGGCAGCTGAGTGGTCGGCTCGGGCCGGCCCGTCTGAGCCGGCCCCTCTGCGTGAGCCCGCACTTGCCGACCCGATCTTGCCGGGTGCTTTACTTGACGCGGCTGCGGTACTCGGCGGTCCGCGTGTCGATCTCGATCTTGTCGCCGATCTCGACGAATGCCGGCACCGGCAGTTCGAAGCCAGTGGGCTTGATGCGCGCCGGCTTCATGACCTTGCCCGAGGTGTCGCCCTTGACGGCGGGTTCGGTGTATTCGACTTCGCGCACCACGCTGGTGGGCATCTCGACCGAGATGGCGCGGCCGTCATAGAAGACCACGTCGCAGGGCATGCCCTCGTCGATGTAGTTGACCGATTCGCCCATGCTTTCGGCTTCGACTTCGTATTGGTTGTATTCGCCGTCCATGAAGACGTACATGGGCTCGGCGAAGTAGGAGTAGGTGCACTCCTTGCGGTCGAGAACCAGCACGTCGAACTTCTCGTCGGCCTTGTAGACCGACTCGGTGTTCGAACCATTGAGCAGGTTCTTGAGCTTCATCTTGACGACCGCGGCATTGCGGCCCGACTTGTTGTAATCGGCCTTCTGCACGACCATCGGTTCACCGCTGATCATGACGACATTGCCGGTGCGAAGTTCCTGGGCGATTTTCATGGGAGGAGGGGGCCTGACGGCTGCATTTGGGTAACCCTCGATTATATGCGGTCGGATACGAAAGTCACCAGTCGGGCGGCGAGGTCGGCCTGAACGCCTTGATGCGCGACCCAACGTTCACCGGCTCGGCTGATCTCATCCAGATGAGGCAGGAGGGCAGCCAGGGTGCTGGCGACCTCGGCCTGTTGCGGCGCGCGGCGATTCCAGGCCTGGTGCAGTTGACGCCAGGCGTGCGCGGCAAGAGGGGACGGACGGGCTGTCTGCTCCCAGTGCTGCATGAAGGCGTCAACCTTGTCCTGGCGGGCCGCGTCATCCTGTCGATAGGCTTGCCACAGCAGCGGTTGGCCAGACCACAAGGCTCGAACCAGGGAATCCTCGCCGCGCACAAGCAGCAGGTCGCATGACCACAGCACGGCGTCGAAGCGGGCCTGCGGCACGAAGGGAATGCTCTCGAACCCCGCCGGATCGAGGCCGGGCGAACTCCCCTGTGGCAGCAGCAGTCGCCAGCGACCCGGGCGCGGGTCGGAGGCCAGGGCGTCGCGCAGCGCCTGCAACGGGGAATCCGGGTAGCAGAACACCAGGCAGAAGCGGTCGTCCGCGGCCGCCTTCAGGCCGAGCCCGGCCAGGGTCTGCTCGCGTGCGTCGGGCGCGCGCCTGAAGCGGGCATGTTCATCCAGCAGACCGGTTTCGCGCAGCAGACCGCCGGTGTCCGGGCCCGGAAAGAAGAAGTGTTCGATCAGTCCGTCGGCCTTGGGCGAGGGCAGTCCGTGGCAGTCGCGCGCCCAGGCCTCGAAGCTCAGGTACTCGAGATTGATCCAGACAGGGGGACGTTCGCGCATCGCGGCCCGATAAGCCCGTGGCAGTTCGCAGGCGAAGGCCGCGATGACCACGTCGGCCATGTCGCAGGCGGGCATCGGGTCGGGCGGCGCCTCGTGCGTCCAGGCCTTGATCTGAACGCGTGATGGGCTCGAGGTTTCGCCGAGCAGCAGTTCGGGTACCAGTCTGCGCAGGACCTCGGGCGCATCGATCCACAGCCTGACCTCGATCGAATACTCGGCTTGCAGCTGGCAGGCCAGCCGCCAGCACACCCCTGCGTCGCCGAGGTTGTCGACCACTCGGCAGAAAATGTCCCAGCGTTTCATCCGGGCAGACCGGCGAGGGGCTGCAGCCGCCGCGTCAACGCAGCAGCGCGCCTGCGAGCTTGCGAAGATCCAGCGTGCCGCGCTTTTCGAAGGGCAGGGCGACCGGCACCTTGCCCCACTTCACCGATCCCCTCACCTCCCAGGAGGCATCGCTGGCGGGCGTACTCAGCAGCTTGCCCGCCAGGCCGCGCAGGTCGGCCCGCGCGACGGTCAGACGAATCGGTACCTCGCGTTCGCCGTTGGCAGGCAGGGTGAAGGTGGGCTCGGCGGACAGGCCGCGCCCCACATGCTGACCGAGCAGAGCGAGGTCGAAGTTCAAGTCGGTCAGGGGCACATCGATGCCATTGGGATTGCGGGTGGACAGCCGGACGATCACCGCCAGGCCCTCGGCGCTCATCGATTCGAGGGCCACGCCGGCCACCGAAATGTCGGGCGCCGCAGGACGGGGCAGCACCTTGCTGCAGCCTGTCAGCGGCACGGCAAGGATGGCGCCCAGCGTCAGCAGAGCGCGGCGTCTGGAAGGCGCTGTTGCCGGGCTCGGCACGGGCAGGTCAGGCCGACACGTGCGCATCACAGGCGGGCCAGGCGATCGAGTGCGAGGTTGAGCGTGTCGTCACGCTTGGCAAAGCAGAACCTCACCACCGAGTTCTCGATCGGTTCGTCGTGAAAGGCAGACAGGGGAATCGCCGCCACGCCGATCTCGGTCGTGAGCCATTTGCAGAAATCGAGTTCGTTGAGCGAGGAGATCGCCGAGTAGTCGACCAGCTGAAAGTAGGTGCCCTCGCAGGGCAGCAACTTGAAGCGTGTGGACACCAGGCGCTCCCGGAACAGGTCACGCTTGCGCTGGTAGAAAGCGGGCAGCTCGAGATAGGGCCGGGGGTCCTGCATGTAATCGGCCAGTCCCTTCTGGACGGGCGTGTTGACCGTGAACACATTGAACTGATGAACCTTGCGGAACTCGACGCTCAGTGCGGCAGGTGCGGCGCAGTAAGCCACTTTCCAGCCAGTCACGTGGTAAGTCTTGCCGAACGATGAAATCACGAAGCTGCGATCGGCCAGCTGCGGATACCGGCAGCTCGATTGATGCGGCTTGCCGTCGAACACCATGTGCTCGTAGACCTCGTCGCTGATCACGAAGAGGCCGTGCTTTACCACGATCGCTTCGAGCTGACGCATGTCGGCATCCGACAGCGTCGTCCCAGTGGGATTGTGGGGCGAGTTGATCATGATGGCGCGGGTGCGCGGCGTGACGGCAGCACTCACCCGGTTCCAGTCGATGCGAAACCGATCGGTCATCGGCACACGCACCGGCACGCCACCGGCCAGCAGGATGTTCGGGATGTAGCTGTCGTAGCAGGGTTCGATCACGATCACTTCATCACCGGTGCGCACGATCGCCAGCACCGCGGTGAAGATCGCCTGAGTGGCGCCGGCCGTGACGGTGATCTCGGTGTCGGCGTCGTACTGTCGACCATAGAGTGTCGCGATCTTCTGTGCGATCGCCTGGCGCAGCACCGGCAGTCCGGTCATGGGCGGATACTGGTTCAGGCCGGCCCTCATGGCCGCAGTCACGGCATCGACCAGTTTCGGGTCGCATTCGAAGTCAGGAAAGCCTTGCCCCAGATTGACCGCATCATGTTCGGTGGCCAGTGCAGACATCACGGTGAAGATGGTGGTGCCAACCCGTGGCAGCTTGGACTCGATGGTCGGGACGGGTGATTGAGCAGTCATGGCGAATGGGATGGGGTGACGATCGATTATAGGCGGGGGCGTGCGTTCAATTGGACGCGGGCAGCCAGGCTTCAGGGCGAGTCACCTCCAGGCCGAAGCGTCGTTGCGCGATCCGTCGCAGGCGCAGCAGTGCCTTGTCGCGTGACAAAAGCCCGTCGACGCGGTGCGCGACCGCCAGATCGATGAACATCTGATCGTTGCGATCGGTGCAGGGCAGCCGACAGTCCGGGGCGTCACGCTTGAGCTGCACCAGCGCTCGCAGTCGCATGACGAGCCCGCGCTGGCGCGGCGCATCGAGGGCGAACTGTGGTCGCGCGATGACCGATTCGAATTCGGCCAGCATGGTCTCGGTGGCCAGCACGATGGCTTGTCCGGCGTCGACCCGTGCGCGCAGCGGATCGATGCGCGCGTCGGCAAAGACCAGCCAATCCAGCCAGACGTTGGTATCGATGACGAGTGTGAGGGGGCGATCGCTTTCGGTCGGCATGGTGCGCCCTATACTTTCCGGCTGATTCCGGCCAACGAGGTGTGGTTCATGCTGATTGTGTTGTCGCCCGCAAAGACTCTGGACTGGGACTCGCCGCTGCCTGCGCTGCCGCTCGGACGCCCCGAGTTTGCCGCCGACGCCAAGCAGTTGATCGGGCGCTTGCGCGAATTCGACTCCGACGGGGTCGCTGCCCTCATGGATCTGTCCACGTCACTGGCCGAGCTCAACGTGGCCCGCTATCGGGCGTATCGGATGATGCCTCGGCCACAGGATGTGCGACCGGCGATGCTGGCCTTCGATGGCGACGTCTACGACGGCTTGCGTGCCCGTGAGCTCGATCCCGATTCGCTTGCCTTCGCGCAACAGCACCTGCGCATCCTGTCCGGACTCTACGGGGTGCTGCGTCCGTTCGATGCGATGCAACCCTATCGTCTGGAGATGGGCACGCGCCTTGCGACCGATCGTGGCCGCACGCTTTACGCGTTTTGGGGTGACAAGCCGGCACGATCGCTTGCCCGTGCACTGAAAGCGGCTGGGGGCGGACCGTTGGTGAATCTGGCGTCCGAGGAATACTTCGGCGCGGTGCAGACCGCCGCACTGCGGGCACCTGTCATCCAGCCGGTCTTCCAGGAGCGCCGAGCCAGGGGCTGGCAGGTGATCAGCTTCAGTGCCAAGCGCGCTCGCGGCCAGATGGCGCGCTTTGCAATCGAGCGGCGCATCACCGAAGCCCACGACCTGAAGGCCTTCGACCTCGATGGCTATGCGTTCGATGAGGCCGGGTCGGATGCCCACACCTGGTACTTCCGGCGCGAGCAGCCCTGACCCTGAAAGCCTGTTTCGCTTCTTACTCGACGGTGACCTCGACGCGGCGGGCTTCGCGGTCGTCCGCGCCGCCCTCGGTGACTTCCGGCTTGCGCAGATCGATGCGCTCGACGGCAACGCCGGCGGCGGCCAGGGCGTCGCGAATGTTGACGGCGCGTTGCTTGGCCAGGTCGTGGTTCTGGTCAGCGTTGCCGGTCTTGTCGTGGAAACCGGAAATGGCCAGCTTGGCGCCCGCGTTGGCTTGCGCGGCGGCGATGGCTGCCTTCAGCGTCTCGGCAGCATCAGCGGGCAGGGCGGCCGAGCCGAGTTCAAAGTAGAGCTTCGCCTTGACCGGCAGGGCGGCAAGCGTGCCGGGGGCGCTTGGGGCGGCAGCCGGCGCGGCGCCCGTGGCGGCCGGTGCAGCGACCGCTGCCGGGGTGGCAGCCGCCGGTGCATCG
>JBILSK010000358.1:0-3522 GCA_044372165.1 Burkholderiaceae bacterium
ATGCGCCTCCCTGGACACGCTGCGCCAGCGCTTGTCGGTATCGGACAGCACCGTGTTGCCAAACGCGATCATTTCGTGACCCTCGCGCTGGTCCGCGAAGTAGGCGAGAAAGAGCTCCGTACCGTGAGCCGGGTCCAGCACGCCGCGCACCGTGGTTCGGCTGCCCTCGAAGACCGGCTCGAACGTGACCGCACCTGGAGTGAATCCCGCAACCCCGCGCGCGACGCCCTGTGCGACATCGGTGCGAGGCTGAACATGGCGCAGCGCACCCGACAGATAGGAAGACAGCCCGACCAGCGCCAGGACCGAGATCAGCACCGGCAAAGCATGACGGCTTGGCGCGGGCAAAGCCCGTTCGGCGTGCCGGGCAAGGTCCTGGGCGGATCCGGCGGTCGTGGTCGCGGCATCACGCCAACGCGCACCCATCCAGAACAGTGCGAACATTGTGATGCCGAAGAACACCCAGCCATAGACTTCATGATCGTCGCCCGTGCCCCAACGCATGCGGCTCAGGTGACCGATCATCACGATGAGATAAGCCCGGATCCAGTTGGCAACCACCGCAACGCCGATCGCTGCCGCGAAGAAGGCCAGTCGACGAGACCAGGTCGTGAAGTTCAGGTAGGCAAACAGCGCGCCCAGCATCGCGGCGGCCAGCACATAGCGCAGACCACTGCAGGCCTCGACGACCGACCAGCGCCCGGTGGGCAATGCGAACTGCAGGCCCTCACGGTAGACCGGAACGCCGGTGGCATGCAGAGCCCAGACCGTTGCTTCGGCGGTGCCTTCCATCAACGGCGGATTCAGTGCCTCGCCTGCAGGCACCATGAAGAAGAAAAACAACAGCGGAAAAGCCAGCGCCCCGGAAAGCCGCGGACCCAGCACCGCAAGGCACACTGAAGCGAGCATGCCGGTCACCGCAAACTGTGCGATGACATTGATGCCGGCGAGCTCCGCCAGCAGCCAAGCCAGGCAGCACACCAGCAGCCCCAGCACGCCGACCCAGGACGTCGAGGGCTGCATCGCCAGCAGGCGCTCCCGTTCACGCCAGACCAACCACAGTGAGATGGGCGCCACCACAATCCCATGGCCGAAGGTCTCCGAGGTCATCCAGACCTGCGCCATCGCCGTCCAGGTGGGGGCAAATACCAGCAGCACCGCCAGCAGGGCTGCGGGCAAGGCCCAGCGGGCCTGTCCCCAGTCGGGCGTCACGCGAATCGGCAATTCGGAGGATCGGAGCACGGGTCTCTGAACGGGATGTGAAGGAGATTGGAGGGGAGTCACAAGGTTACCCGAAGCGGATTGGCGACACGGGAATCAGGTCCCGTGCGGTTGTTCCGGCCTGGCCAACACCCCTGACCACGTCGAACGCACACACCAGGGGCCCGGACATCGGGCTCCATGACGGCAGTGTCCACGACTGAGTGCCGTGCCGGGCGCTCAGCCGACAACCGTCAACCCTGCGGCGACGGGCGCACCGCGCGGCACGGTTCAGCTGGCCGAGGACGCCTCGCACACGGCGGGGTCGGGCGTGGGTGCCGAAGGTGCCGGTGGCTCGGCCGCCACGTGAAAAGTTCCGACAGGCGAGGCACGCGCGTTGGTGTCAGTGACGGGCTGGGCAAGCCCGGGCTGGCTTGGCGGCAGCCTGGCACCCGAGCCGGAACCGATGAGGCCGGATTCACCCGATACTGGACTGCCTGCCGTTTCGATGTCGCCCCCGTAAGGCAGCGCGGCCGTCCGTGCAACGGATGGTGCAAGCGCTGCGCCCTGCGGCAAGGAGCCATTCGGACTCGAGGTCGTGAAAGACTGCCTGGCCGCGGATTGCATGCGGACCGTGACCGTCACCCGGACCGGCAGGCTGGGGGAGGAATCATGCCCAGGGGGGGCGCCCGGGCCCGGGTCCCCGTACATCGTGCAGGCATGTCCGAACCAGGGCGAAGACGAGGGCGGGCCAGCAGACCCGGCCTGGCCCGTCCCCGGCGTCATCGGCGGCAGATTCAGCGGACCGAAGCCGATGGATGGGCCGATCGCCTGACACCCTGCCCAGGCCCGCACTGCGGCAGCCAGCACGCGCCCGACCACCGGCACCTTGAGCGGGACCGCATAATCCAGCTGAAGACTCAGCAGATTCGCATCGGTGAGCGTCTGCCCCGAGCGTTGCCCGATCGGTTCAGCCCCCCGCAACCCTGCCACGCCGCTTGACGGCAGCATTCGCGTCGAACGAACGCTCAGATTGTCGTTCGGGATTTCGGTCACCGAGGCAAGCAGCTCACCCGACGCCCCACGGCCGGGTTCGCCCCAATCCTCGAACGAGGCCGGATGGGGCGACACCTGGCTCAGCATCAGGCGTCCGGTCGCCTCGGATCGAGCCAGATCGACCGACGCCCGGGCCAGGTTCCGCGCATAGTCGGACACGTCACTGGCCCCGAACAACCAGGGCACCAAGCCACGAGCCAGCCCGCTGCGCACCGTGGCCGGATCGGCATGGTCTGCGCTGCCGGCCCGGGCGGCCTCCAGCAAGGCAAACGAGAGCGCCTGCCTGGCTTGCATGAGCAGACCGAACTGGATGGCTCCAAGACCCAGCAGGCACAGGATAGGCAAGGCGATCAGGGTTTCGAGCATCGACGCGCCGCCCTGACCGCGCCGCGACGACGGGGGTCGCGCTGAAGGGTTCATCGGCCGCCGCTCGATGGTGCCCGCAGGATCTCGACCGAGGGCGTCGGATCACGAGGGGTTTCGGTGATCGGCTCGACCACGGCCGAGCGGCCCGAGGCAGGCCTGGCCGTCGTGCGACGAGGCAGGGCGATCCATCGGTCGACCGTGTAGGGCTGGTACGGGAGCGATGCCTCGGAGCCCTCGGGCCGGCCAGCGTCAAGCGGCGAGCCGCTCGAGATCCCGGCGGCAGGCAGCAGCGGGGGGGCGGGGGCTGCAGGGACCGGCACGCCGAAGTCGCTTTGCGCCGCACGCCAGGCACGATGACGCTGTGCCCCCACCTGCCGCGCCGTGGCGTCACGCGCCGACCGAGTTGACCTGAGACCCATTGCATCGAGCGCGTCGATCGCTCGACTGGCCCGGGCGATGTCAAGGAGGGCCAGATTCAGCCATGCCTTGCCCTGGGCCTCGCGCGCCTCGGGAAGCTCGGGATCGCTCGAGGGCCTGCGAGCAAGATCAACCTGAACCGCACGCCGATAAGCTGCCTCGGCGGCGTCCTCGCGGCCCGCCTGATGATGCAGATTGCCCAGGCGCAGCAGCGCGGGGAGGTGATCGGGAACACTCTCCAGTGCCGCAAGAAAGCCTTGCAGTGCCTCGGCACTGCGCCCTGCCCGGTAGTCGGTTTCGGCCTGAGCGAGGGAGCCCGCGACCACGCTCGAACGATCGGTCGCCGCGGCATTCTGGCGTCCCGTCGACAATCGAGAGCTGGGCGGATCGGGCGGGCCCATGACCCCCACGGCACCCTCGGCATGAACGCGCGGCGTGATCAGGGACAGAACGATCGGGACAGCGAGCACTCGAATGAACGGT
>JBILSK010000021.1:0-11394 GCA_044372165.1 Burkholderiaceae bacterium
CCGGTGCGCGCCGTCGTGCATCGCAAGGCCTTTCGAGGGGCGCAGTTTCTCTACACCCTGGAGCTGCCCAGCGGCCAGCGCCTGCTGGCCCTGGTGCCCAGCCATCATGATCACCGGATCGGTGCGCCCATCGGCATACGCTTTGCCGCCGATCACATCGTGACCTTCCCGGCGGCCTGAGCCGGACGCCCCGGGTCAGACGATCAGCGAGGCCTCGCGTCGGGCAAAGCGCTGCTGCAGTTCGCTGGATCGTACCGACACCACGCGTCGATCGGATCGCCTGAGCATGAGCACGACCGTTCGCCCGGGATTGATCCAGGCGACCTTCAACTGCGCCACCTCGCCGTCCTTGCCGGTCATCTCCAGCCAATCGCCCACCCGCAAGGTGGCCACCGCTTCCTCGGCCATCAGTTGCAGGCGACGCGGCGCGCGCGGCACGTCATCGAGCTCGATGCCAGCCAGCAAGGACGGCAGACGTGCGCTGCCGTCCCGGCTCGCCCGGTCCAGCTCCAGGCTGGGCTCGGCACTGGGCCTCGCCTCGGCCCGTGCGTCGGCGGGCGATGCCGACGCGGTCGAGCGCTCGTGCGGCACGAGATCGAGATCGACATCCGGCACCCCACCGAGCGGCGCATCAGGGCTCAGGCGTGTCGTCGACACAGCCCCTTCGTCGTCGGTTGACGCCAGACCGGTGATCTCCAATCGCTCGGACAGCGGCTCCGTCGAGGACTGCGTCAGCGGCTCGTGCAGCACCGGTGGGCGAACCTCGGTCTGCGCCGTGGGCGGCGAGCTTGAGGCCTCAGCGCTTTCTGGCGCCCCGTCCCGCGGCATCTTCTGCATCTTGCGCAAATGCATCAGGAACAAGGCGTCCAGGAAGGGCTGATATTCGTCGGTCCGGGCGCCAATCGAACTCACCCCCTGCTGCAGGGTGCGGATGAGCGGCGGAATGCGGCGAGCCAGCTGCTGACGGCTGAGGCCCGGCGCCTGCGGGTCCAGCGTCCACAGCAGCTCGTCGACCACCTGCATCGACGCGCGAAACTGCGGGCTGTCCTCGCCATCGCGCAGCACGGCGGTTCGAAGGTGGCGCAGCCAGACGGCCAGCAGAAACTCCTGCACCGCGTCGGGCACCTCATTGCGACCCAGCCGGCGACGCAGCTCGGCCTCGAGGCGACGGGTGACCGCCTGCTCGGCCTCCTGCGAGGGGCGCCGCGACAGATCGCGCCGATTGCGCCGCCCCGGCGCGGCATCAAGTGCCTCCTGGTCCCGCTGCAATCGGGCCACGATGGCAGCCACGCCTTCTTCGGCACGATGAAACTCCCGCTTGACCTGCTCGCCCAGCACGATGGCGCGCGCATGCAGCGAATGCGCCACGACCTCGACCGCTCGTACCACGGTTTCCAGGCGTCGCCAGGCATCGGTCTGTCGATCGAGCTCTCCGGCGTGGGCCACCGAGATGGCCACCAGGGTCTCGAGCAGTCGCCGCAGCGAGCGGCGATCATCACCGAGAAACCCCGGATCGAGCGCCGAAAGCGTGGCGACCGGCTGCTGCAGGCGCCACATCAGGGGGGCCACCGAGCGCGGCAGGCGCGGATCGTTGCACAGGTAATCGAACATCGTCGCCACCAGATCGAGGCTGGCCAACTGGATCGGCGTGGCACCGAGTTGCAGCATGCGCCCGCGCGGCTGCGCGAAGTAGAGTCGACGGGCCTCGCGACTGTAGGCGGCCACGCCATGCCCGTGTGCAAAGGCTTCGGCATCCTGCTCGAACTCGGCCGGTCGCGGCAGGGCCGAGGCCTTCAGGTAGGGGGCTGGCTCGGTCGAGCCGCTGGCCACCGGCGACCAGCCGAGCGAGTGCGCCATGGCCAGGGTCGTGGCGAGCGCATCGGGCAACCCCGACACGACCGTGGACTCGGTGCCAGCCTCCGGGGGGGACGCCGCCCCAACGTCAGTGCCCGTCGATGCCGCCACCGCCAAGACTTCGCCTCGCGCCGCATCCGCCCTGGACTGCGGCGGTGCGGGCACGGCAATCAGCGTGCGCCGACCCGCCAGCCACTGATCCGTCTCCCTCACCACACGCGCCAGACGCGGCACGATCTGCTCCAGCAGCGCCGCGCGCAGCACGGGGCGAATCGCTCGCACCGACACCAGCGGCTGCACGGCGTCTATCGTCGCGGCTGCGAGCGCTGCCGCCCCGAGCGGACAGCGCACCTCGCTGCCACGCCCTCGCGTCAGGGAATCGATTCGCCTCACCCAAGCGGAATAGGTTCCCTCCAGCGCATCACGCAAGGCATTGGCAAGCTCATCGGCCAGAATCTGGACGTCCAGCTCGCTGGCATGCAGCAGACCGAGCAATGACTCCTCGTCATCCGCAGGACCATTGCGGTCGAGTTCGAGCAGGCGCGAGGTCAGATCGGTCAGCGTGGTGAGCCCTCGCCGGGCCCGCTGGGCGTGACTGTCGAAGAGGTCGGCGGCCGCTTCACCCAGGGCCTGCGCACTGTGTTCGCCGGCGCCTTCGGCAGGCCGGGTCAGCTGTTCGGCCACCGCGAGAAACCCTTCATCGAGCGCGCGCGCAAACCGACCACCGAGACGCTCTCGGGTCTCGGTAAACAGCGAAAATCGGTCGGTTTCGGCCACGAAAGGACGATCCAGGATGAGGTAGAAAGCGGCAAACCACGGGGTCTCGGCATCCTACGGCAACACTCCGGCGGTCTTTGTGATGGAATTGACCGCTTGCGAGTGCCGGCGCGCCCCTGTGCACGCCTTCCCTTTTCCTTCGACAGGATGGCCCAAGCCATGTCCCGACGTCCGTACGCAACCGCCCTTCTTGCCCTGGCCGCCGTGGTCTCGACACCGGCCCTGGCGCAGTACCAGGGGATCGTCAGCCTGCCGCCGGTCGGCCCCGGTGACAGCCGACTGCTGCTGGGCGCCGTGATGATCTCGCGCCCCGACTACCAGGGCTCGTCCGAGCGCACGGTGATGGTGCTGCCACTGATCGACTACGCGCACAAGAACGGCTTTTACGCCAGCACCGGGGTGGGCATCGGCTATTCGTTCATCAACACCCCGCAGACCCAGGTCGGCGTGCGCGTCATCCCGCAATTCGGTCGCGATGCAGACAAGTCGGCCGCCCTGCGCGGCATGGGCGACCTGGACTGGGGTGTGGAAGCCAGCGCCTATGCCACGCACTACGTCACCCGCAACTGGGTGGTCGGTGCGAACATCCGGGGCGGGCAGCACGGCGGCGAACTCGACCTGGGCGCACGCTACGACACGGTGATCGGGCCGACCACCCGCATGAGCGTGTTCGGCTTTGCCACCGCGGGCAATGGCACCTCGCAGCAGACCTGGTTCGGCGTGAACCCCACCCAGGCCCTGAATTCCGGCTACGGCGTGTACTCCCCGGGCGCTGGCTTCAGAAACATCCAGGGCGGCATCAGCTTCAACCACTTCTTTGCCGGGCGCTGGTTTGCGATCGGCGGCGTGAGCGTCGGCCAGTTGATCGGCGACGCTGCGGATTCACCCATCGTGCGAGACAAGACCCATGTGAGCGGGTTTCTCGCCTTGTCCTATCAACTGTTCTGACGCTCCCATGACCCGCACTGATTCCATCGGCGCACTGCCGCCTGCCCAGCGCCCGCCCCTGGCCGGCCTGCGCATCGTCGAGTTCTCCGCCTTCGTGGCCGCACCGTCCTGCGGCCTCGCGCTGGCCCAGCTGGGCGCCGACGTCATCCGCATCGACCCGCCCGGCGGCAACATCGACGCCCACCGCCTGCCGGTCAATGCCGAAGGCAACAGCCTGTACTGGGCCTCGCTCAATCACGGCAAGCGATCGATCGAGATCGATCCGCGCAGTCCGGACGGCCGTCGCACCCTGCAGTCCTTGATCACCGCGCCCGGCGAGGGTGGCGGCATCTTCCTCACCAACCTCGGCGTCGATGGCGAGCTGGGCTACGAGGCCCTGCGCGCGCTGCGCCCCGACCTGATCATGGTGCAGCTCACCGGTTCGCCCGATGGCGCCAATGCGGTCGACTACACGGTGAACTGTGCGGCCGGCTTTCCGCTGGTCACCGGCAGCGGCCCGCGCCCGACCAACCATGTGCTGCCGGCCTGGGACATGCTCGCCGGCATGACGCTGGCCACCGCCGTGCTGGCGGCCGACCGGCATCGCCGCCTGACCGGCGAGGGGCAGCTGGTGAATCTGACACTGGCCGATGTGGCCTTCGCGACCGCAGCCAATCTCGGCTATGTCGCCGATGTGCAGGTCAATCAGAGCTCGCGCAGCGCCGACGGCAACTTCCTGTACGGCGCCTACGGGGATGCCTTCCAGACCGCGGACGGGCGCCATGCCATGGTGGTCGCGATCAGCGATCGTCAATGGAAAGCCCTGATGCGCTCGGTCGGCATGGATGAACAGATCAATGCTGCCGCCGCCGCGCTGGGGCACACCCTCGCCAGCGAAGAAGGTCGCTGGAAGGCGCGCGAGCTGATTTCCGCCGTGTTGCGACCCTGGTTTGCCGAGCGCACCCTGGCCGAGGTCGCCGCCCGCTTCACCGACAAGGCCCTGCTCTGGGGCCCCTATCGAACCTTCGAGCAGATGGTCGCCGAAGACCCGCGCGTCTCGGAGGCCAATCCGATGTTCAAGCGCATCGAGCATCCGGGCTACGGCAGCTTTCTCACCACCAGCTCGCCGCTCGCGTTCAGCCGTTCTGCCCGCCTGCCGGCCCAGCCCGCTTCCCTGATCGGCGGCGACACCGCTGCCGTGCTGAGCGACGTGCTGGGCTACGATGCGCAGCAGATCTCCAGCCTGCAGCAAGCTCGCGTTGTCGGCGGCCCGGCCGTCAACCCGTGATCCCCGCCTTCACCTTGACTCATCACTCATGAACGCACCCGACTCCCTGCCCCAGGCCACCCGTGGCCTGCTGATCGACTCCCTGGATACCCACTGCGCGAGCGCACTGAAGGCGACCGAGCGGCTGCTCGATGGCCTGCGTGATCAGTTGCGCGCGCAACTGGCCAATGCCGGTCGCGATGCCCACAACGTCGAACAGGCCCGAACCCATGGCTATGCCTGGGCTGGCACCTATCTGCGCGCTTTGCACGAGATGCTCGACTGGGGCAAGCGCCTGGCCGCCCGCGGCGCCCGCGGCGAATTCGAATCGCTGATCCAGCAGGCCGCCTTTGGCGAGTACCTCGCGCAACTGGCCGGTGGCCTGCCGATGAGCCAGGGCGAAATCTTTCGCGCCGAGCTGATCGATGAGGCCGGCACGCTGGTCGCCGCCTTCAGGGCTGACCCGGCCGTGCGCCTGCTGAGCGTGCAGGGGTTTGCACCGCCGGTCCGGGCCCGCCTCGCGGAACTGATGGCGGCCGGCCGCGCCACGCGCGACTTCGGCGACCCGGGCTTCGAAGACAGCGCGCTCACCGAGATTCGTACCCAATTCGGACGCTGGTCCGACGATCACGCCGATGCCGCCCATGGCTGGCACCTGCGCAACGAGCTGATCCCTGATTCGATCATCACCGAGCTGGGCGAGCTCGGTGTCTTCGGCCTCACGGTGCCTGAATCCTGGGGCGGCTCGGGCTTGAGCAAGACCGCGATGTGCGTGGTCACCGAAGAGTTGTCGCGCGGCTGGATCGGCCTGGGTTCGCTGGGCACCCGCACCGAGATCGCCTGCGAGCTGATCCTGCTCAATGGCACCGAAGAACAGAAGCAGCGTCTGCTGCCGGGCATCGTGACCGGCAAGATCATTCCCACGGCGTCGTTCACCGAGCCGGACACCGGATCGGACCTCGCCTCGCTGCGCACGCGAGCCGAATCCGGCCAGGGCGCCGATGGCCAATCGGTCTGGCGCATCCATGGCAACAAGACCTGGACCACGCACGGCGCACGCAGCGACCTGATGACCCTGCTGGCCCGCAGCGAGAAGGATCTGCCCGGCTACCGCGGACTGTCGATGTTTCTGGTGCCCAAGCCGCGCGGCACCGATGCGAACCCCTTCCCCGCGCCCGGCATGAGTGGCGGCGAGATCGAGGTGCTCGGCTATCGCGGCATGAAGGAATACGAGATCGGTTTTGACGGCTACGAGATCCCGGGCACGGCCCTGCTGGGCGGTGAACCAGGCAACGGCTTCAAGCAGCTCATGCGGACCTTCGAGAGTGCCCGCATCCAGACCGCCGCGCGCGCGGTCGGTGTGGCGCAAAGTGCCATGGAGCTGGGGCTGGCCTATGCCTGCGACCGCCAGCAGTTCGGCCGAGCGATCCTCGGCTTTCCGCGTGTCGCCGACAAGCTTGCCTGGATGGCGGTCGAGATCATGATCGCGCGCCAGTTGACCCTGTTTGCGGCCCGCCAGAAAGACGCTGACCGTCGATGTGACGTGGAAGCCGGCATGGCCAAGCTGCTGGCCGCCCGGGTCGCCTGGGGCTGCGCCGACAATGCCGCGCAGGTCCATGGCGGCAACGGCTACGCGATGGAGTACCGCATCAGCCGCGTGCTGGTCGATGCGCGCATCCTCAACGTGTTTGAAGGCGCCGGGGAGATCCAGGCCGGAATCGTCGCCAAGGCCCTGCTCGACTGAGCGTGCTGGGCCGATGGTCGGTGTGGGGCCTGATGAGGCCTTCACACCGACCAGACAGCATCGTCCGGTCAGCGTCTCGTGTCGTCCGCCCAACCAGACAATGCCGGTCATCGTCGCCCGGACGCCGCACGGCGTGTGAAGGGGGTCGGCACGGTCTTTTCGCCTCGGGTCGCGGGTAGATTCGATTCATGCGCAGCCCGCGCACCACCGATACCCGAGGAAGCGAGACACCATGGACCTGCACGCCGGCCGCCACGCCTACCCCAGCGACACCCCCCTCGACACGTATGCCTCGCCTGCGATGCCCGGCATCGATGACGAGTGCGACGACGATGGGTTTGGGGTCGACATGCCCTGTTCGCTGACCGGCATCCTGGAGCCGGACGAAGCCCTGGCCGCCGCGCAGCGCATGCAGCGCTGGTATCGCACCACGCCGCAGGGCGCGGCACACTCATTCTTCGGCCGGGATGGCCGCAAGATCGAGGGCCGCTACATGCTCGAGTCGTCGAGCGACGAAGACTATTGAGTTCCTGTCGAGCGATGACCCGATTCAGGGACGCTTTCTGAGCAGATAGCGCTGCGTCCCATCCATCACCAGTTCGCCGCGCTGGTTGTGGACCGTCGATTTCATGCTCAGCACGCCGGTCGTGCGGCCGGGCTCCAGTGCGGTGACCTCGAGCGCGGAATAGAGCGTATCCCCTGCATAGACCGGAGCGAGAAATCGACTGCTCTGGTCGAGGAAGGCCTTGAGCGATTCGCCCACCACGTGCGGGAACTGTCCGGCACCGGCTGCGGTCTGGATCGCCACCTGAAAGCCGTGCGCCAGCAGATGCGGCATGCCGCGACGGCGGCAGTACTCGACATCGTAGTGGATCGGATGGTTGTCGCCGCTGGCCAGGGCGAAGGCGGCAAAGAGCGCCTCGGTCATGGTGCGCGAGGGCAGCACGAAGCGCTCGCCCACAGTGAAGTCGTCGAACCAGCGCTGCGGACACATCACGTGCGCCGCGGGATCAAAGGGTGTCGTGGCCGATGCAGCGTGGCCGGCAGAAGCTGCAGTCATGGTGAGGTCCTTGGGCTGAGGGTCGCGATGATGCGACCATAGCAAACCCGCCCTGTCGCACGACTGCACGCCTGCACGCGCCTCAGGCCCGATGCCCTCTGCCGATTGAACGCCGCCGCCCTTCATGCCCCAGTCCTCTTCCGCCCCTGCTGCTGCCTCGAGCGCATCCTCCGACGAACAGGTCGCCGCCTGGCGCGCGGTCGCCGACCTGTACCGCGCCTGGTTCACCGGCCTCGTCCTGTCGACCATCACGCGCCGCGGTACGCCACGCGCCGCCGAATTCGTCCACGACATCTTTGCAAGGCAACGCACCGAGAAATTCCTGCCCGGCCTGCGCAAGCTGGGCATCGACCACCTGCCGCATGCGGTCGCAGCCGCCCAGTACCACTACCTGTCCAACGACATCGGCGGCGTGAAGGTCGAATACATGCCGCAGTCTGATCGCAAGGCCTGGATCCGCTATCCGGTGCCGCGCTGGGCCTGGACCGGCACAGCCTTGTGCGCCATTCCGACCGAGGTGTCGCGTGCGATGCTCGCCGGTTGGCACGCGCAGAACGGCGTCACGCTGGGCAATCCGCGCCTGGGCTTCGTGTGCACCAAGCAGGCGGTCGATGGGCAGTCGGGGCTGGAAGGCTACTACTACGAATACGACCATGACCTGGCGCCGCATGAGCGCCTGCGTTTCGCACGCCACGAGGACGCGCCGGACTTCGATCCGCAACTCGCCCCCAGGCTTCCGACCACCACCTGGCCTGCCGAGCGGCTGGCGCGCGCGCATCGCAACTACGCCATGGAATACGTACGCACCGCGCTGCCGGTGGCCGTCAACCTGTGGGGGCCGCACGAAGCGGGTGCGCTGCTGTCGATCACAAGCCGACTGGTCGGCATGCAGTTCCATCACGAGACGGCCGAGCGAATGGGCTTGCCCGCCGATCGCAGTGCGGCCGGATTCGCCCGCTTTCTGGAGGCCTTGCTGACCGCCCAGGGCGATGCCTGTGAAGTGGACACGGGTCAGGGCACAAGCGCCACCGTGTCCCAGATCGGATGGGGCTTGATGGATGCGGTCGACGGCGTCGATTCGAGCGTGGCCCAGGCCTGGATCGGCCTGATCGAAGGCATGCTGTCCGCGTACAACCATCGACTCGAATTGCGTGGCGGGCCCAGCCGCGTCGCCGGGCGCTTCCGTTTCGATTGGACCATCGCACCTGCCCACCGTCCTGCGAGCGCCTGACCATGATCATCCTGACCTTCTGCCTGCGGCGCCTGCCGCATCTGTCCCTGGACGAATTCCAGCGCTACTGGCTGGATTCGCACGGCCCCCTGGTGCGCAGCCAGCTGGCTGCGATTGGCGCGGTGCGCTACATGCAACTGCACGCGAAGCACGATGAGCTGGGTGCAGCCCTGGCGCGCGTGCGCGAGGCGCCGACGCCCTATGACGGCATCGCGCAGATGTGGTGGACCGACCGCGCGGCCCTCGATGCCTCGATGAAGTCGCCCGAGGGCCGCGCCGCAGGACGCGCGATGCTCGAGGACGAGCGCCGCTTCATCGATCTGCCCCGTTCGCCGATCTGGATCAACGAGGCCCACGACTACGGTCCGCTGGCCGGACGCTGAACGTCGCCGTTTCAAGCATCGCGCATCGACCACCGCTCGATCGTGGGCCAGTGATACGCTCGACCGATGCGAGGCAAGACGCTGACGACCGCGATGTGCATCGGACAGGTGGGCAACCTCCTGCCGCATGTGGTTGTACCGGCCGTGATGGTGGCCCACCTGATTCCACTGTGGGGGCTCACCAATGCCCAGGCCGGCCTGCTGGCAGCCGCCTACGCGGCCGGCTACATGTGCGCCGTGCCGGTCCTGGGCGCGCTCACCGACCGCGTCGATGCCAAGCGGCTGCTGTTCATCGGCTCGATCGCCACTGCGGCTGCCACCATCGCCTTCGGTCTGTTCGCCGACGGCCTGTATTCGGGCATGTTCTGGTGGGCGCTCGCCGGCGTGGGCTTTGCCGGCGCCTACATGCCCGGCCTGCGTGCCCTCACCGATCGCCTCGACCCGGGTGATGCCTCACGCAGCGTGACGCTGTACACCTCGAGCTATTCACTCGGTGTGGGCCTGTCCTTTCTCGCCTCGCAGGTGATCGCGGACAGCCTGGGATGGCGCTGGGCCTTCATCCTGACCGGCCTGTGCCCGCTGGCCATGGCGATCGCCGCCTTCCGACTGAGCCCCCGGCCACCGCCCGCACCCAGTGGCGCCTTGCTCGACTTTCGACCGGTGCTGCGCAATCGCACCGCGATGGGCTACATCCTGGGCTACGGCGCGCACTGCTTCGAGCTGTACGGCATGCGCACCTGGCTGGTGGCCTTCTGGACCTTCGTGGTCGCACGCAACAGCGGCACCGCGCTGGTCGATCCGATCACCGTGAGCGTGGTCGTGACCATTCTGGCCATGCCCGCGAGCATTCTGGGCAATGAATGCGCTATCCGCTTCGGCCGACATCGCGCGATCACCGCCGTCCAGATCACTTCAACGCTGGTGGCCTTGGCCATCGGCCTGCTGGCGGGCGGCTCGCCCTGGCTGCTGCTGGCGCTGATCCTGGTCTACGCGGTGACCGTGCCCGCCGATTCCGGCTCGCTCACCGCCGGCATGAGCCAGAGTGCCGAGCCGCGCTTCAAGGGCTCGACCATGGCCCTGCACTCCACGCTGGGCTTCGGGCTGTCGGCGCTGGCGGGCTGGGCGGTGGGGGCGGCCCTCGATGCCTTCGGTGGCGCCGACTCGCCCAGCGGCTGGCTGGCGGCCTTTGCGGTGATGGGCCTGGGCGTGGCCTTCGGTCCGCTTGCCCTGTGGTGGTCGCGCCAGACACCGGGCGACCACCGTCCGACGATCAGCCCGCCGCGTTGAGGTTGATCTTCTGGCCGTTGACGTAGCCCGCTGCATCCGACACCAGGAAGCACACCACATTGGCCACGTCCTCGGGCGTGCTTACCCGACCATACGGAGACTTGGCGTCGAGTTCATGGATGCTGCCGATGCCAAAGCGTGCCCGGGCCAGTCGGTCGCCCATCTCGGTCACGGTCAGCCCGGGGGCCACGATGTTGACCCGGATGCCATGTTCGCGTTCTTCGCGCGCCAGCGTGAGCGCCAGGGCCTCGGCGGCGGCCTTGCCCATCGAGTACGGGGCGCCGCGCGCGGCCGGCTGCAAAGTGGCCACGCTGGAGATGATGATGATGTCGCCACGATCCTGCTTGCGCAGGTGCGGAATCGTGAGCTTGGCCAGGTAGTGCGGCGCGAAGGCGTGCACCCGCATCACGCGCTCGAACTCGGTGGGGTCGGTGTCCGCAACCGACTTGCCCCGGCTGGCAATGCCCGCGTTGCTCACGAAGATGCCCAGCGAACCGAAGTCGCGCACGATCGCCTCGACCATCGCGGCGTCCTGCGCGTAGTCATCAACCGAGGCCTGATAAGCCTGCGCACGGCGCCCCTTGGCGCGAATCGCGGCCACCACTTCTTCGGCCGCATCGCGGTCCTTGGCATAGTTCACCGCGACATCGGCGCCGGCATCGGCCAGGGCCAGCGAAATCGCCCGGCCGATGCCGCGACCGCCACCGGTCACCAAGGCGACACGACCGGCGAGCGAGAACTGGGTAGAGTGGGTCATGACAGGATCTCCGTACAAGGTCAGGGTGGGCGCACAGCGTGCTTCAGGCGCTTCGTGGGGCAGTATGGCAGCCGTTTTGAGAGCAAGGCGGCACGGCGCGCGCGGCA
>JBILSK010000359.1:0-3504 GCA_044372165.1 Burkholderiaceae bacterium
CGGGCCTGATCAACGTGAATCAGCGCTGGGTGGGGGTCAACTGGCTGACGATGGAATCGACCGCCGTGCCGGGCGTGCATGTGCTGGGTGACGCGACCGCCTCTGCCCCAGGCATGCCCAAGTCGGGGCACATGGCGACACAGCATGCGAAGCTTGCCGCCGCATCCATCATCCAGCTGCTCAAGGGCGAAGCGGTGAATCAGGCGCCGGTGGTGATGAACACCTGCTACAGCTTCGTCACCGCAAGCGATGTTGCGCACGTGGCGGCGGTCTATCAGTACGACGGCAGCGAGCGCACCTTCAAGCCCGTGCCGGGAGCAGGTGGCGTTTCGGCGCGCAGCAATGCGCTGGAGGCTCGCTACGCGATGGCCTGGGCACACAACACCTGGGCCGGCATGCTCGGCTGAGCCCGCTCTACCCGGCGGGCGCAGCGCTCGTGGCGTTCGCTGCCCGTCGGGACCTTCGGTGCTCAGTGAAAATGCGTGCCTTCGGGACTGCTTTCCTCGGGCATCTCGGCATGCATGACCTCACCCACATGGTTGGGAAAGAGGGGTGCAGCACAGTCTTCGCAGAATTCGGGTTCAGTGAGCTGAGACCAGGTGCGCACCTCGGTGACCCCCGCCTCGCGCAGCGTGTCGCGAATTCGATCGAGCGGCGACGGATCATCGGTTTCGGTTTCTGCGCCCAGCAAGGGCCACACGATCCCCTGCGCCACCTCCTCGCTGTCACCGATCGACAGACCGAGTCGATATTCATCGATGCGCTCCTCGCCAAAGGGCGCCACCGTGGCCTTCACCGCAGCCGGCTCGATGTTCAGGGCGTGGGTGAGGAAATGCACCGCCGCCTTGATGGCGTAGGGCCTCACCCGGCGATCGGATTCGCGCAGATTGATGTGATAGGCATCGGGCAGCAGGCACTCGAAGCCGCAACCGGGCAGCACGCCTTCGATCGTGGGCCGCGCCTGGGCAATCCAGTGCTCCAGGCACTGCACGCGGGAGCTGTGGTCAGGTGAGTCGGTGAGCTGCCAGCGGAACATCGGTTCGCCTTCCGGCACCACGACCGTGGCCAACAGGTAGCGGCTGTCAGCCAGCATGTCGGCGGTGTCGGGCAGCGAGCGTGCATCCACCTTGGGCGCTGCGGCCGACGCCGAGAGCGCAGCCTGCCCGAGCCGTCGCGCCAGTCGACGCAGGTCGGCAAAATCATGGGGCAGCTGGTCCACGCTGTAGAGCACGGGCGACAACTGGAAACGGACATCGCGGGCCAGCACGTGGGCCTGCCAGTGCGCCGAGAGCGCCGCCACAGGTGCTGCGCCCAGCGGCCCGGACGGAATGCGAAACCGCGTCCAGGCGACCACGGGTGCCGCGACCAGCAGCACATCCCAGCGGCGGCCGTCGGCTTCGAGCACCAGCGATTCGGCGGCGGTCTCCACCGACTCGATGAGCGCCCCATAGGCCTCGCTGTCGGTCTGCTGCAACCGGTCCAGCGCGTCATGGATGGACTGCGCATGACCGGAGTCGAGCAGCCGATCGATGTGCCGAGCCAGCAGCCGATCCCAGTAGCCGTCTTCGACCCGGCTGCCCGAATTGGCCAAGCCGAGCGCGGCGACCACCAGACGTTCGGCGTCGGCAGACAGGTGGGATTTGCGGTCGCGCCCCGGGCGCGCATGTCGAATGGGTTTCAAGGGGAGATTCCGTGCGCGGCCCTGGTTGGCAGAGCCTGACGCCCGATTTTACCGGATACCCCCGGTGAGCGGCCGATCAGCCCGAAGGGGCGTCGCGCCAGAGGGCTGGCCCCCGACGGTCCTTTTCGATACCGGCCAGCATCAGCTCATGGGCGTCCATGTCGAGGGCAGTCGCCGAGAGCACCTTGAGACCCCTGGGGGGCCATTCGATGGCTACGCCAGCGGCATCGGTCTGTGGCCCGGAATCCAGGGCAATCTCGAAGCTGTCCTGGCCACGAGTCATGGCGAGATACACCTCGGCCAGGAGCTCCGCGTCGAGCAGCGCGCCGTGCAGGGCGCGATGTGCATTCGACACTTCGTAGCGATCACACAGGGCATCGAGCGAGTTGCGCTTTCCCGGGTGCAATTCACGCGCCATCAGCAGGGTGTCGAGCACCCCTGAGCAAGCCTGCCGAAAGCGCTGCCGACCCATTCGGGCCAATTCCGCGTCCAGAAAGCCGAGGTCGAATGCGGCGTTGTGAATCAGCACCTCGGCATCCGCGACGAAAGCCAGGAGCCGATCGGCGACATCGCCGAACTTCGGCTTGCCTTTGAGGTCATCCCAGGTCATGCCGTGGACTTCGGTCGCGGCCTCGTCGATCGCCCGTTCCGGGTCGAGATAGACGTGCAGGGTCCGGCCGGTCAAGCGCCGATTGACGATTTCCAGGCAACCAATCTCGATGATCCGGTGGCCCTGTTCAGGCGCCAGGCCGGTCGTTTCGGTATCGAGGACGATCTGTCTCATCGGGCGGTCTCGGGGCGGGCGTTCAGGATCCGGCTGCCGGGTCCGGCACCTCGGTCGCCTTGCCTTCCAGCGTCTGTGCCGCAACCGGCCTGGGCTCGTCGAGCGACCGCTTGCGCGACAGCAGCGAATAGAAAGTGGGAACGACAAACAGGGTCAACAGCGTGCCCAGGGTCATGCCGCCAACAATCACCATCCCGATCTGGATGCGGCTTTCCGCTCCCGCACCGGTTGCCATGGCCAGCGGCAGCGCGCCCAGCACCATCGCACCGGTGGTCATCAGGATGGGGCGCAGGCGCAGGGCCGCCGCTTCGACCACCGCGTCGCGCAGCGGCTTGCCCTCGTCGCGCAACTGGTTGGAGAATTCGACGATCAGGATGCCGTGCTTGGTGATCAGGCCGACCAGTGTGATCAAGCCGATCTGGCTGTACACGTTCAAGGTGCCGCCCGTCCACATCAGCAGGCCGAGCGCGCCGGACATCGCCAGCGGTACGGTCAGCATGATCACGAAGGGATCGATGAAGCTCTCGAACTGGGCGGCCAGCACCAGATAGATGAAGCACAGGGCCAGCACGAAGGTCATTGCCAGGGAGGACGCGGCTTCCTTGAACTCGCGGGTCTGGCCGTTGTAGTCGATGGCGTAGCCGCTGGGCAAGTGCTTGCGCGCCGTGGCTTCGAGGTAATCAACCGCCTCGCCCAGCGAGGTGCCTGGCGCCAGGTTTGCCGAAACAGTCACCGCACGACGCTGAGCAAAGTGATTGAGCTCGCGCGGGCCGACCGCCTCCTTCCAGGCGACCAGACTGGACAGGGGCACCATGGACTCGTTCTTGCCCCGTACGAAGATCGATGCGATGTCCTGCGGCGAATTGCGCGCCGCAGGATCAAGCTGGACGATGACGTCGTACTGCTCGCCATTGCGCTTGAAACGCGTGACCTGCCGTCCGCCCAGCATGGTCTCGATGGCCCGTCCGATGGTCTCCACCTGGACACCGGCATCGGCGGCGCGATCGCGGTCTACCGTGAGACGCACCTCGGGCTTGTT